>QIDL01000190.1 GCA_003228415.1 Gammaproteobacteria bacterium
TGCCGGTGCCGCCGGCCGAGCCGAGCACATAGGCGTTGATGAAGTCGCCGGGCATTTCATTCAAGCCCAGCGCGACATTCTTCGAGGTCGGGCGGCGTCCCAGCAGCGAGTTCTGGAACATACCGCCATAGCCTTCGTTGTCGAGTTGCCCCATGGCAGAGCCGGAATAGACCGCGAACTGGTCCGGTGGCACCCGAGCTTTCAGCACCTCGAGGTCGATGCCGGTGGATCTGAGCGCATCCGAACCGCCGTAGACGGTCAGTTGCAATCCGCGAGGGTGATTGCGCGACTGATACAGATCGTCGGGAAGGAATCCGCTGGGCAGTTGTCCCGCACTACCGACCTTTGAGGTTCGTTCATCCGGAAACAGCACATCCAGTCGGTCGGCAACGGTGACTTTGACTTCCGAATCGTTCACCGCTTCCACCTGCCAGCCCTCCGGCACCCTCTCCGGGACATAGCGGTTGCTCATGATGAAGGTGAGGGGCGAGTCTGGATCGGCGTTGTGCAGGCGGGCCGTCTTGTGGACCAGCACACGGTCTGGATCGAAAAGCTCGATGCGCCGGATCAACGTGTGGTCGCGGATCTGTTGACGTGTCGCCGCGGAACCAGGATCTGTCAATCTCATGAGACTGGCGAGACTCGCATAGGTGGTGTCTTGATCGGCGCTGCCGAGCACGTCGATGACCAGGCGCCGATAGGCATGATGAAACGAAACGCGACCTGCGGGATTGATACCGCCCAGACCTGTGATGACCGGAAATCGATTCAATCTTTCACCTATGGTTCAGCCTGATCAGTTGAGACGTGAGAAAACGTGCCTTGTTCCCAGCCCGGCCTATTCCCGCGACAGCGCAACAGCGGTGGCTTCGCCTCCTCCGATACAGAGAGCGGCGATGCCACGTTTCTTATCGAGTCGTTGCATCGCATGGGCCAGGGTCACGATGAGTCGGCTGCCGGTGGATCCGATCGGGTGACCCTGGGCGCAGGCACCTCCGTAGATGTTGACACGCACCGGATCCAGATTCAGATCGTTGATCGCGATCATGGTCACCATGGCAAACGCTTCGTTGATCTCGAACAGGTCCACATCGTCTGTTGTCCAGCCGAGCCTGTCGAGCAGCTTGGCGATCGCTCCGACGGGGGCGATGGTGAATTCCGATGGGTGTCTCGAGTGGGTCGAATGGCCCGCAATTCTCGCCAGTGGTTCGGAGTCATCGAGGGCGCCTTCAGCGCCGAGAACGAGCGCAGAAGCACCATCCGATATGGAGCTGGCATTGGCGGCCGTGATGGTACCAGCCGCTTTGAAGGCCGGCCTCAAGGTAGGTATCTTTTCAATTTTTGCGCGTCCGGGCTGCTCGTCATCGCCGATTAGAGCTTCGCCCACCGTCAGTGGAGCAACTTCCTGGCGCAGTTGGCCTTCTTTCATGGCCCTGCGAGCACGCTCCAGCGAGGTAATGGCGAAGCCATCCATTGCCTCGCGGGTGAGCTGGTAGTCGTCGGCAGTATCCTGCGCAAAGCTACCCATGGATTCGCCGGTTTCGGCATCTTCCAATCCGTCGGTAAACATGGCATCAAGGATCTGACCGTGCCCCATGCGCTGCCCGCTGCGAGCCTTGCTGAGCAGATAGGGAGCATTGGTCATGCTTTCCATCCCGCCGCAGACGATGCAGTTCGCGCTGCCGGCGCGAATGAGATCGTGGCCGAGCATGGTGGCTTTCATGCCGGAGCCGCAGACCTTGTTGACCGTCAGCGCCCCACAGGAATCCGGCAGACCGGCTAAACGCATCGCCTGCCGTGCTGGTGCCTGCTTGAGTCCGGCACTGATGACGTTGCCGATGATCACTTCGTCGATCTGGTCGATGGTGGTCCCTGCCGCGGAGAGCGCAGCTCGAATGGCGTGGGCACCGAGCTCGGGCGCGCTAAGGGAAGCCAGCACCCCCTGGAACGAGCCGATGGGGGTTCTGGAGGCACCGAGGATGTATACGTTGTCAGTCAAAGGTACCTCCTGTGTTGAGTGTGTTGAGTGTGTTGAGTTTCAATATCATGAGGACGCGGCATTCTACCCGGCGGACAATCGTATCGGCTAGCTCTCGCGGAATCTGGGTAACAGTTCTACGAAGTTACACGGTCCCGTTGCGCTGTTGAGTTGGGGACTCAATATTCTCTCCCACGCGGTTCTGACCGCGTTGCTCGATCCAGGGAGCACGAAGATCAGGGTCCCATTGGCGAGACCACCCAGAGACCGGGACTGGATGGTCGATGCGCCGATCTCTTCGAAGGAGACCTGGCGGAACAGTTCGCCGAAGCCATCGATGGTCTTGTCGAAAAGCGGCAACAGTGCTTCCGGAGTGCTGTCACGGCCAGTGAATCCCGTCCCTCCGGTGGAGAGAATGACCTGTACCGCTTCGTCCGCAATCCACGCCGATACAACGGAGCGTATCTGATAGACGTCGTCCCGGACCAGGCTGCGGTCCACCACCTGGTGTCCATCGGTGGTGATGAGTTCCTGGAGTAGTGCCCCTGAGGTATCCTCTTCGATGGATCGGCTGTCGGAGACTGTGAGAACGCTGCAATTCAAGGCGGTCATGTGATCTGGTCCAGAATTCGTAGAAATTTCGGCAACTTAGCCATCCATACCGGTTCGCTGCATTGCCTTCGCCGAGGCAAGTGGCTAGAGTACCGGCCAATTTTAAGCCGTTGTCTCGCCTGTGGATAAGCATCTACAAGAAGGCGACAGACTTTACCTGATTGCAGAGAGTCTGGCGCAGGATTTCTCCTTGTTTCCGAGCACGGAAAGCGATGAGTTGTTGCCGGGCTGTCTCGGCAAGCGGGAAATCTTTCGGCGACAACAACATCTGAGCCGATTGGACGTGGATTCCTATATCGAGGCGGTGATCACGCCTGCGGAAGATCCCGGTCGGATTTCGGCCCCGGTCATCATCCGTCAACTCGGCCGGGTGCTCGAGGAAGCATCCGAGGGATCCTTCTACTCCGCAATTATAGAGATGGATTTCGACGGGGATACCCGCGCGGTAGGTTTCATCGCTCAGGACCGATCCTATCGCAATGGTGAATGGGGTCCGTCTCATCATCTGCAGGCGGCCGATCGATTGCAGGCTTTCTCGCGACGTGCCATTCCCATCGTGACGCTGATGGATACGCCGGGTGCGGATGCCAAGGATGAAGCCAACCGTCACAACCAGGCTCATAGCATTTCCCGGCTGATTGCAGAGGCGAGCAACGTCGACGTGCCCAGTGTCGGGATCGTCTATGGGCTTGGCTATTCTGGCGGCGCGATACCGCTGGCGGCCAGCAATATGATTCTGGCGCTCAAGGATGCCGTGTTCAGCACCATTCAACCTAAATCGCTGGCAAGCATTGCCCGGCGCCTGAACCTGTCGTGGCAGGAATGCGCCAAATACGTGGGCCTGTCTGCCTACGAGCTGTGCGAGCAGGGCAACATAGACGGCGTGGTGGATTTCTCGCCGGCCGACCCCAGCGTGGAAAACCTGCGCGCAGCAATTGTGGCGGGCATAAAGCGTGTGGAAGATTCGTGCCTCGAGTTCGTCGCAGAAAACCCGTATATCCTCGATCACTACCGACAGAGCCTGCGGCGATTCCTCAACCCCTCTGAACATCTCAAGCGCATGCAGGCCGGGGCCGCACTGAAGCGTTCTCGAAATCCCACCGAATATCTGAATGTTTTCGGTGTGGCTTTCAGATACCTGAGATATCTGAAGGTGAGACAGCGCATCAAGGCCACCACCACCTCTCAGTATGGCCGACTGTCCAATCAGGAACTCCCCAAAGGCGAACTCGATAAGCGTGCCGAACTGGAACGGCGCCTGACCTTTCTGAAGTGGTTGCAGGATCCCGATCGGGTGGTTTACGACGAAGCCCTGTCCAGATCCTGGAAAAACTACAACGAGAAAAAGCAGGCGGTTCACGATGAACGAGGCCGCATTGCCCAGTTGCTGTTCGGCGAACCCAAGAAGAACTACGAAGAAGCCCGGTCGGGCATACTTTCATCGGTCGGCGTGTTCCTTTACAACCGCTGGAAGGCGGAAGCCGTGGGGAACTTACGGGCGCTGAAGGAATTTCTTGCCCAGCCCGATGACATCCGGCAGATCCTGAGAGTCTCGGACATCAGTGATGCGCGTGCGTTGATCGAAGCGCTTGGCGAAGATTCCGAACTGCTGGCCACTCTCAGGAAGAGCTTCTCCCACGAAGGTAAGAAATTGCTGGCAGGGACGAGAGATCTGGATGAGAAGTCAGATCAGTATCTCAGCACGCAACTTGCAGTCGAACTCAATCTGGCCATCACCGGTGGGTCCCTCACCGGCGATGAAACTGCCAGTCTGGCAACGAATCGGCGCGTGTTGGGCGAGCGTTTCAGCGGTCTGATCAAGCCGGTCGACGAAGTGCGATCGCCGGTCGCGTTCAGCGACCTGACCGTGCTGGATGTGCTGGTGGAAGATGATCTGCGCCCAGATTTCATCAAAGAATGCGAGAACCTGCTGCTGTTCGATTCTGTTTACGATCAGATCATCGCCAACCTGGATCGTATCGCTGAAGAAGCTCAGGCCGGACAGTCCTTATCGAAGGACTCTCTGGCCGAACTCATTGAAGCGACGCTCAGCCTTGCGGCTCAGGGCATCACTCTGGGCGGCGAAGAATCGGCTGGTGAAAGCGCGGCTGTTCGTCAGGCAGTGCTGGCCGAACAGATGACCGACTGGTATCTCAGAATTCAGGGCATGCCGAAGAATACCGAGTTTTTCCGTTTCGTCGAGGAGTGGAAAAAGGTCGTGTTTCCGCACTTATCGGATGCGCTCTTTGTCGTGGTCACACATTTGTTCGAAAACCTGCTGCTTTCCTACATCCAGTCGGAGCGAGAAGGTAAGAATTATCAGGGTCGTATCGCGCCGAAGAACATAGGGCGCCGCAAGGACTTCTGGAACAATCTGAACATGGCCTACCGCGACCTCCGTATCCAGAATGTGTTACGTGATGTAAAGAATCAGAAGCAGACTGGTTATCAGAAGTTCATCGATCGGTTCTTCACGGACTTCGAAGAGCGGTACGCGGATCTCCTGAGTTCCGATCCGCGCAGTTTCCCCGGTTTTCGCATCGCCATCGAACAGGCGCTGGATCACAACTTGCCACCGTGCGGCGTGGTTGTGGGTCTTGGTAACTTCGTCGGTGGCGATGCCCCGATTCGGGTCGGTACGCTGATCTCCAACTTTGGTTTTCAAGCCGGATCGTTTGATATGGCGAGTGCCGAGAAATTCTGCAAGCTGCTGGTGGATTGTGCCGAACAACATCTGCCGGTCATCTGCTTCATCTCATCCGGCGGCATGCAGACCAAGGAAGGCGCGGGTGCGCTGTTTTCCATGGCTGCGGTCAACGATCGGCTGACCCGCTTTGTGCGGGATCACGATCTACCGATCATAATTTTTGGTTTCGGCGATTGCACCGGGGGGGCTCAAGCCAGCTTCGTGACCCATCCACTGGTGCAGACCTACTACTTCAGCGGCACCACCATGCCGTTTGCGGGCCAGATCGTGGTGCAATCGAACCTGCCTCTGAACTCAACACTGTCCAACTACCTGTCTCAGGTGGATGGAGCGATGCAGGGTCTCGTGCAACACCCGTTTCATCCCGAGCTCGATGAGGCGCTGAGAATGATCGACCCCGACATTCCGCTGCCTCATGAATCGGTGGGCGAAGTCGTTTCCCGGGTTTTATCCGGCGTTCTCAGTCAGAAGCGTCCTGTTGTGGTTGCCCATCGCCAGCGTTACACAGACCAGGAACTGATCAGACCGGTGCGGAGGGTTTTGATTCATGCCAGGGGCTGCACGGCGGCAAAGCTGATACGAATCGCGCAGAAGAACGACATCGAGGTGGTCCTGGTGCAGTCCGATCCGGATATGGAGTCGGCTGCCGTCGATCAGTTGCTGCCGCGTGATCATCTGGTGTGTATCGGTGGCAACACGCCGGACGAGAGCTATCTCAACGCCATGAGCGTTTTGCGGGTGGCCGAGCTCGAACGGGTCGATGCTCTGCATCCGGGGATCGGTTTCCTGTCTGAGAATTCCGGTTTCGCGGAACTCTGTCGCAGCCATGGCATCAACTTCATCGGCCCGCCCGTTGCCAGCATGGAGACCATGGGTAACAAGTCCAATGCAATCAGCACCGCTCTCGAGCTCGAGGTACCTGTCGTTCCCGGTAGCCACGGAATTCTCACCGATGTGGAAAGTGCCTCGCGGGTTGCCGGGTCACTGGGCTATCCGGTACTGATCAAGGCCGTGCATGGGGGCGGTGGCAAGGGCATCCAGATCGTCGAGCACCCGGACGAATTTCATGAGTTGTTCCAGCGCGTTACCGTTGAAGCCCGGGCGGCGTTTGGGAACGGCGATGTCTATCTGGAAAAGTACGTCACCTCACTACGCCATATCGAGGTCCAGTTGCTGAGAGACACCTATGGCAATACCAAGGTGCTGGGTCTCAGAGATTGCAGCATCCAGCGCGACAAGCAGAAGGTGTTCGAGGAATCGGATGCCACGATGTTGCCGGCGGATCTCAGAGCAGCGGTACTCAAGCACACATCAGATATCGCGGACGAAGTAGGCTATGTCGGTGCCGGAACGGTGGAATTCATCCACGACCTCGAGAGCGAGGCCATTTACTTCATGGAGATGAATACCCGCTTGCAGGTGGAGCACCCGGTGACAGAGTGGGTCTCCGGGATCGATATCGTCTCCGAGCAGTTTCGGATAGCTTCCGGGGAATCCATTGCCGATCTGGAACCCGCGAACGATGGCTACGCCATCGAGGCTCGGATCAACGCTGAGCGGATCGAGGTTGGAGCAGATGGTGAGCTGGCATTCCGGCCGCACCCGGGGCAGATCACTGTTTTTGAGCTTCCACAAGAAGATGGAGTTGAGATCATTTCGGCCGTATCCGAGGGTAAATTCGTCTCACCCTTTTACGACAGCATGATTGCCCAGGTCATCGTTCACGCCTCGGATCGGAACGCGGCCGTTACCAAATTGCTCGGCTATCTCGACACTGTGTCGATTCAGGGCATCAGTACCAATGTGCCGCTGCTGAAGCGGGTTCTGCAGGATTCGGTGTTTCTGGACGGCATATACGATACCGGCTATCTGCGTGAATTCCTGACGCGTATCGACGTGGAGAAGCTCAGCGAAGAGATTGACGCGTCGGCTGGGGAGATCGGTGGTGGCATTGACAGGGAAGCCATCCGGATCGAAGACAGCGCGGAATTGAAGGTGCTGTCTCCCGCCACTGCCATTTTCTACACGACCCCCACTCCGACCGAGCCGGAGTTTGTGACCGTCGGTGACAAGATCAGGATTTCGGATACCATCGGGCAACTCGAGGCGATGAAGATCTTCACCCCGCTCAAACTCGCCGACTTCAATGGTGATGTGGAGCTTTACGACCCGGCACAGGAGTTCGAGGTCACCAGGATCAATATGGCAACAGGTCAACAGGTCAACGTCGGTGATCTGCTGTTCGTGGTGAAGGCGCTTTGAGCCGGAAGTGGTTCCGGCCCGTCCGGCCGGGGGCGAACTGACAGATCGGCCTAGTTGAAACCGAGTAATCCGGTGGCTCCCCTGGCGAACAGGAGGGTGGCGATGGCGAGGATCACCCAGCTGCTCGCTGTCCGGAACCGTTTATCTGTCAGCCGTACCAGCATGCGAGTCCCGATTCGGGTCCCGATCACAGCGGTCACAATCGCCAGAGCGTAGACCCAGTCTGGCATCGCGTCGCTGACCCCGATGATCAGGCCGTAATAAAAAAGTTTCAGCAGATGTCCGAGCGTCTGGGTGAACGCCTTGCTGGCAATGACCTCGAAGCGATTCAATCGCGTGTTGAGGTAGAAGACATCGAGCAGAGGGCCGGATGCACCGGCAAAGAGTTGTGCGGCAGTGACCGCGATTCCGCAGGCAAAGGTGGTAGGCGGATGATTGATGTCCAGACCGTGGAGCCTGGGAGTGAGGCGAGCCAGCCAGGGGAAGATGCCGACAATCATCAGAATCAGATTGGCATCCGGAAGCACTGCCAGAACGCTGAAGGCGGCGACGGTGATGGCAGCACCGAGGGCGTATGGCGGCAGGATGTGCCATTGTATGTGAGCCCTTAGAAACCAGGCGCGCGACCCGTTCGCGGTGGCCTGTACGGCTCCGTGGAGCATCATGGCCGCTCCCACCGAAAGCACAGAGACCAGAATTGCCATCAGAATCATGCCGCCCGCCATTCCGATAAATCCGGATAACGCGCTGGTAGCCAGCACGGCGGTGAGGATCAGTGGGATCATGGCGGGGCAGGATGCCGACGCTCCGATCATGAAAAAAGCGAATAGTTGGAATATGATCTGGTCGGAATAGGAAACTATTGTGCTGGAAAATCTGGAAACGCTTGTGACCCTGTCGAGAACGGGGACCATGATGGAGACGGCCACGGTGCTCAAGGTCTCTCAATCTGCCGTGAGTAAACGCATCGCAGCGCTGGAGCGCTACTACGATCGAGCCCTCATCGAACGCCATGGCCGGCGGGTAGTGCTCACCCACCACGGCACCAAGCTGGTGGAGAAGGTGACCCCACTCATTTCGGAACTGCGTGGGGTATTTCTCACCGATAACGCGCTGCGGAAGGGCAAAATCATCCTCGGAGTTTCGGAAGCGATACTGTGCAGCTGGGGCCCGAAGCTGTTCGCCGATGTGCAGGAGCTCATGCCGGAGGTGGAGTTCACCTTTCATGCTCAGCGATCGCCGGTGGTTCTCGACCGGCTCCGCTCGGGGGAGTACATGGTCGGTATCTGCACCGGCACGTCGGATGCGGATACCGATCTGCAGAGTGAGGTGATCCGCCGTGAGCCGATGGTGATACTGCCTGCCGGGCTCAGAACGTTGGACTACGAAATTGGAGATCGGCTCGACGTCATCACCATTGAGTCCAGATCGGGTGCCTGGCGATCCATCGAAGACGACATGGGTCGCTTGAACCTGGTTCGTCGAGAATCCCTGGAGTCGTTTTTTGCGGTCGCGCAGATGGCGATGGCGGGTTTCGGCAACGGCCTGGTTCCTGCAGGTGTCGCCAGAACTCTGGGTGTTCGGGAATCCGACTGGATTGACCTTACGGTGGCCGGTCTCAACCGACCGGTGCGCTTTGTAGCCCGTAAATCGATGTTTGCCCAACCTCTGGTGCAGAACTTTTATCAGGCGGTGTCGGAACGGGTCCAATTCGTCTAACCGGGCGTTGAGCCGCTACGACACCAGTTCGCAATTGCGGCAACCCAGTCCGCGTCGTCATTGAGACAGGGAACGAGTGTCAGGGTATCGCCTCCGGCCGCGAGGAAACGCCTCCGACCGGCAATGCCGATCTCTTCCAGGGTTTCCAGGTTGTCGGCGACGAACGCCGGGCAGGCGACAACGAGATTGCGGATGCCTCGTTCGGCCAACTGGATCAATGTTTCCGCCGTATAAGGCGATAACCAGGGCAATCGGCCTAGTCGGGATTGAAAGCTGACGCTATAGCGATCTGGATCGATATTCAGAATAGCCACAAGACGTCGGGTGGTCTCGAAAACCTGGTGACGGTAACAGGTCGGGTGCGCGGTGGATGCAACCTGGCAACAGTCCGGGCTCGACAGGCAATGGCTGTTGGTCGGGTCAGCTTTGATCAGATGGCGTTCCGGTAGACCATGATAGCTCAGCAACAGGTGATCCCATGGCTCGTTCAGGTGTCGGCGGATCAGATTCGCTTGCGCTCGAAGGTAATCGTCCTCGTCGAAAAAAGGCGCTGCCACCTCGAGTTCCATTGTTTCGGGTAACTGTGCCTTCAGCGCCTGTATGGTGGTTTCCCGGGTGGAATCGGCGTGTTGAGGGTAAAGGGCGATGAGGAGAATTTCCCTGGCGTTGCTTGCGGCGAGCTTTTGCAGGCCCTGGCGGATACTCGGTTGGCCATAACGCATGGCGATCTCGCAGGGCATGTCTTTGAGCCGACGCTGCACTGCACTGCCGAGCTTCCGAGTGAAGTGCAGGAGCGGAGAACCGGTTCCCGGCCCTGCGGCATCCCAGATTTTCTGGTATGCGGCGGCGCTCTTGCGTGGCCGAAACGGCAGGATGAAGCCAGACACGACGATCTGCCGGAGTGGGGCAGGCAGGTCGATGACGTAGGGATCGTTCAAAAACTCCCCCAGGTAGGCACGCACATCACCAACCGCCGGCGATGCCGGGGTACCCAGGTTGACCAGCAGAACACCACGAGTCATTTGTTCAGTTGTGCTCCTCTTGGATTGTTGAAGGCGTTTACCGATAATTGGTTGTCGAAGCCGGTTGCGATAGTATCCGCGGTCTTTTTTGAAGTCATGTGGGAATCATGAATCAGCGCACAGCCGTGATCATCGATTACGATGCCGGGAATCTGAAGAGCGTGCAGCGCGCCTGTGCCGAGGTGGGTCTGTCGGCTTCGATCAGCGCCGACCCGGAGGTCGTGCGACGGGCCGAACGGGTGATATTTCCTGGTGTTGGAGCCGCGGGCAGTGCGATGCGCAGCATGACCCGCGCAGGCATGGGTGAGGCCTTGAAAGAGGTGATTCGCAGTGGGGTGCCGGTGCTCGGCATCTGCCTGGGGTTACAGATCTCGCTGGATTACTCGGAAGAAGACGATCAGGCCACGCTGGGATTACTCCCTGGTCGGGTTGTCAGATTCCGCTTCGATAAACCGGAGTTGAAAATTCCACACATGGGCTGGAATGAGGTGCGGGTGACGAAGCCGCATCCGATCCTCGAGGGAATTGAGCCTGGCGATGAGTTCTACTTCGTGCACGGCTACTATCCCGAGCCTGAGCAAACCGGGCAGGTCTATGCGTTGACCGAATACGAATCGGACTTCGCCAGCGCCGTTGGTCAGGACAATTACTTTGCCACGCAGTTTCATCCTGAGAAAAGCGGCAGGGTGGGGCTGCGCTTGTTGTCGGCGTTTTCAGAGTGGAACGGCCGATGTTGAGCAAACGACTCATTGCCTGTCTTGATGTGCGTGACGGCAAGCTTGCGAAAAGTATCAGGTTCGTCGATACCAGGGATATCGGTGACCCGGTGGAGAAAGCGCGCGAATACTATCTCGATGGGTTGGATGAGCTGGTATTCTATGACATTACCGCGTCGAGTGATAAGCGTAACATCATGCTGGACGTTGTGGAGGCCGTGGCCGAGCAGGTGTTCATTCCCTTGTCTGTCGGTGGGGGTATCCGCTCGGTAGCTGACGCGACCGACCTGCGGCTCGCGGGAGCGGAGAAGATCAATGTAAATTCCGCGGCCGTCCAGCGTCCGGCTCTGATCAGCGAATGTGCAGAGGCGATCGGCTCGCAGAACATCGTGCTGTCGATGGACATCCGCGCGGTCGATGTAAGCGAAACCTGCCAAAGCGGCTACCAAATCGTCATCAACGGCGGCCGCACCCCGATGGGTCTTGATGCGCTTGCCTGGGCGCTGCAGGGAGAGCGTCTCGGCGCGGGTGAACTGGTGATTAATTCCATCGATGCCGACGGCACACAGAAGGGTTACGAGTTGAAACTGACTGCCATGCTCGCCGAGGCCGTGCGAATTCCCGTCATCGCCTCCGGAGGTGCCGGAACACCGGATCATCTCGTCGATGTACTGACCCAAGGCAAGGCCGATGCAGCCCTTGTGGCGTCGATGGTGCACTATGGCGCCTATACGATCAGCGAACTCAAACAGCACCTGCATGCTCATGGCGTGAAGATGCGTATGTCCTGGTAGCGACCACTTTTCATACCAATGGAGTATCCATGAAGGCCATAAAAGTCGAGCGCGATGAACTTCTCTGGATGGAGGCCGAGTCACCGGCTCTCGGTGTTGGAGAAGTCAGGATACGGGTGTTGGCGAGCGCGGTGAATCGAGCCGATCTCGTTCAGCGTTCCGGGGGTTATCCACCACCGCCTGGAGCCAGCGACATTCTCGGTCTGGAATGTGCTGGTGAGGTGCTGGAAATCGGCGAGGGGGTGGGCCGGGTGCAACCGGGTGATCCGGTTTGCGCGCTGCTGGCCGGTGGTGGCTACGCTGAAGAAGTGGTCGTTCCGGCCGGACAGGTATTGCCGATCCCCGATGGTCTGAGTGCTGTTGAAGCGGCGGCGTTACCGGAGGTGTTTGCCACTGCGTTTCTGAACCTCTATATGGAGGCCAACCTCACACCTGGTGAGAAAGTGCTGTTGCACGCCGGTGCGAGCGGTGTGGGAACCGCCGCTATTCAGCTCTGCAAACTGACCCACAACGACTGTTTCGTGACCGTCGGCAACGCCGGAAAGATTGATGAGTGCGTCCGGCTCGGTGCTGCCGGTGGCTGGAATCGGCACGAGGGAGAGTTCAAACAGGCGGTTCAAGAGTGGTCTGGTGGTGGGGTCGACGTCATCCTGGATCCGGTCGGTGCGGCTTATCTGTCGGACAATCTTCTGGTCCTGAATCCGGACGGACGGCTGGTCGTCATCGGCTTGATGGGTGGCGTCGAGACCTCGGTCAATCTGGGGCTCATGTTGGTCAAACGTTTGCGCATTGTCGGTTCGACGCTGCGAGCCAGGTCGATACCCGCCAAGGCGCTGGTCATGGATCGGTTGCGTGATGAAGTCTGGCCACATATTGCCACCGGTGACATTCGCCCGGTGATCGATACGGTGATTCCCATCGAAGAGGCGGATCGGGCCCACGCGCTCGTTGCAGGAGATCAGACCGTGGGTAAGGTGGTATTGAAGGTCTCTGAATAAACGTCTGTGGTACTAATGGGCTCCCCGTTGCCCTTATTGCAGATTGTCCAATGACTGGAGCTGTTCGCTCAGCACCGCGAGTGACGCGTTCGCTTCTTGCGCTTTTCGCTGTTCTTTGGCGACGACCTCTGCAGGCGCCTTGGCGACGAAGTTCTGATTGCCGAGTTTCTTCTCGATTCGCTCTAGATCGGCCTTCTTGCGTTCAATTTCTTTACTGAGCCGTAGCCGCTCACCCTCCACGTCGATCAGACCCGCCAGCGGTACCATGACCTTCAGATCGCCCACCAGCGCCAGAGCGTTTGGTGGCGGCTGTGCAGGTTCATCCAGCCAGCGAATGGCGGTTACCTTGGCGAGACGCTTGAGCAGCGCTGCGGAATTCTCGGAGAGCGCCCGATCCTCACTGCCGCCACCCTGCAACAGGAGTTCGATTTCTACGCCCGGCTTGATATTCGCCTCACCGCGAATATTGCGAATTCCATCGATGACGCCCTTGAGCCACTCCACCGCTGTGTCTGCCTCGATATCGACAGGGAAATCTGCGAGATCCGGGAAGGGCTGCAGCATGATCGTGGGGCCCTCGTTTCCGATCAGAGGAGCGACCTCGCACCAGATGGTCTCGGTGATGTAAGGGATGATCGGATGAGCGGCGCGCAGCAGACAATCGAGCACACGCAGTAACGTCAGACGGGTGCCGCGCAGCTCTTCTGCGGAGGCGGATTCATCCCACAGCAGTGGCTTGGTGAGTTCAAGATACCAGTCGCAGTACTCGTGCCAGACAAATTCGTAGATACTTTTCGCATACAGATCGAAACGATAGGTGGCAATGGCTCGCTCGGCATCTTCGATCATGGCGTGGGAGCGTGAAAGGATCCAACGGTCTGCGAGACTTAAGGCCACGGGCCCTTCGAGGCTCCCCTCATCGGCGTCTGCGTTCATCAGGACAAACCGTGCTGCGTTCCAGAGCTTGTTGCAGAAGTTGCGGTAACCTTCGATCCTGGCAAGATCGAAGCGTACGTCCCTGCCGGTGCCGGCCAGCGCGCAGTAGGTAAAGCGCAGGGCATCGGTACCGTAGGAAGGGACGCCGTCCGGAAAATCGCGTCTGGTCTTTGACTCAATACCCGGCGCCATCTGCGGCTGGGTGAGGTTGCTGGTGCGCTTTTCGATCAATTCATCCAGGGTGATCCCTTCAATGAGATCCAGCGGGTCGAGCCCGTTGCCCTTGGTCTTGGACATTTTCTGACCGTCGGCATCCTTGACGAGGCCGTGTATATAGACCGTTTTGAAGGGGATCTCGCCGGTGAACTTGAGTGTCATCATGATCATTCTGGCGACCCAGAAGAAGATGATGTCATGGCCGGTCACCAGGGCATCCGTTGGATGAAACTGCGAGAGCTCCTTGGTTTGCTCGGGCCAGCCAAGGGTGGCAAACGTCCAGAGTGACGAGGAGAACCAGGTCTCCAGCACGTCCGGATCCTGCTCCAGGCGAATACTTTCACCGAGTCGGTATTTCACCCTGACCTCGGCTTCGCTACGGCCTACATACACTTTTCCCTCGGGATCGTAGTAAGCCGGGATGCGATGGCCCCACCACTGCTGACGGGATATGCACCAGTCCTGAATGTTGCGCATCCAGGCGAAGTAGACATTCTGGTATTGCCGGGGAATGAATTCGATCTCGCCGTTTTCCACCGCGGCGATGGCCGGCTCCGCCAACGGCTTTATTTTGACGAACCACTGGTCGGTCAGTAACGGCTCAATGATCGCTGCGGAACGGTCACCTCGGGGAACCATGAGCTTGTGTGGTTCGACCTTTTCCAGCAGGTCGAGAGCATCCAGGTCGGCGACGATCAGTTTACGGGCATCGAATCGATCGAGCCGACGATACGCTTCGGGTGCGTTGTCATTGATGGACGCATCCGGGTTGAAGATATTGATCAGAGCCAGGTCGTGCCGGGCGCCAATCTCGTTGTCGTTGAAATCGTGCGCAGGCGTAATCTTGACACAGCCCGTACCAAAATCCACATCCACATAGTCGTCCGCAATGATCGGTATGTCTCGATCGGCGAGGGGCAGGCGCACCGTTCCACCGATCAGATTCTTATAGCGTTCGTCATCGGGATGGACGGCGACCGCGCTATCTCCGAGCATGGTCTCAGGCCGAGTCGTGGCGACTACCAGATAGTCTGTTCCTGTCGAGGTGGTCAGTCCGTCCGTCAGCGGGTAGCGGAAGTGCCAGAGCTGGCCGTCTTCCTCTTCGTTTTCGACTTCCAGATCCGAGATCGCCGTCAGCAGCTCCGGATCCCAGTTGACCAGCCGCTTGCCACGGTAGATCAGGCCTTCTTCGAAGAGCTGGACGAATACTTCCAGCACGGCCCTGGAGAAGCCTTCATCCAGGGTGAACCGATCGCGCGACCAATCCAGAGAACTACCCATGCGCCTGAGTTGTTCAGAGATCGTGTTGCCGGAAGAGCGTTTCCAGTCCCAGACCTTTTCGATAAAGGCCTCCCGGCCAATGTCCAACCGGCTTGTGCCTTCGGCATTCAATTGTCTATCGACCAGCATCTGGGTGGAAATGCCCGCATGGTCGGTTCCCATCTGCCACAGCGTGCAATTGCCTTTCATTCGATGGTAGCGGATCAGTGCGTCCATCAACGTGTGCTGAAAGCCGTGGCCCATGTGCAGGCTGCCGGTGACGTTGGGCGGTGGTATGACAATGCAGTAGCTCGGCCCATTACCCTGGGGTGCAAAGTTTCCGGCTTCTTCCCAT
Organism: Gammaproteobacteria bacterium; assembly: GCA_003228415.1. Lineage (GTDB taxonomy): Bacteria > Pseudomonadota > Gammaproteobacteria > Pseudomonadales > Azotimanducaceae > SZUA-309. Next base: position 15,576 of record QIDL01000190.1, read on the forward strand.
TGCTGATAGAGAGTCTGCTCAATGCCATGTGGATCGAAACTGCTATCCATCGGTATCGGAATCGCCCCTTTCGTTGAGTGGAGGTCGAGCTTCCAGAAGCGCTTTGATCTGCTCATTGAGCGCGGCTTCGGCGGCGCTCAAAATTTCCGCCCGGAGTTCCTGCAGATGTGCTCGAATGGTTTTATGAAGCCACTCGGTGAGCGTGGCGTCGATACGAATCCGCAACGCTTCATTCAATTCGTCGGTGTGTTCCGGTGTCCATTCATTGCGTTGCGCTTCGATAGCGCCCCGTGCTTCTGTCATCAGGTCTGCCGCGGTGCGCTGCCAGTCGTCGCCGAGCAATGCCTGAAAGAGATCTTCGTCCAGGCTGTCCTCGGTAGCATCCATGCCGGTATCCAGGTCGAGTGCAGGCCTCTCGAACGATGTTTCCTGGAGATCTATACCACCGTCCACTACGTCATCGAGAAGAGGCACGCGAGATTCCGCCGTGGCTTCCTCATCGACGGGCAGTTCCACATCGAGTAGTTCCCTGATCGACTCGAGATCAACGAGCAGCATGTCGGGTGACTGTTCGTCGACGTCAACCTGCCCACCGGTGTTGCTGGAATCGCTGGCCTTGCTCATGTTGCGGTCTGATCGGTTTCCCAGTCATCGAGTTCATGGTGGTATAGAGGAAAGCCCCGATCTCGATAGAACTTGTATCGATCGCGACCCTCTTCACGAGTGTCCTGCACCACGATTTCCGCAACTCGATCGAAGCGACCGAAGAATTCCGGTACGGTCCGCGTCAAGTTCACCAGAACGCCATCGTATCGTGGTGGCTCACACCACGTCAGCACGATCGGTGCCACTCCGGATGCGCCATCGGATTGCGTGCAGTGCGGCAAGAATCGGCGATCGGGATAGTGCCACAATAACTCGTCGACTTCGCTCGCCGCCTGTTCGTCGTCCGTGTGCATGATCACCTGATGCCCGGCGCGAACGGCTTTGGATGCGAGCCGACAGGCAAAGCGATAGAGCGCCGATATCGCCACATCCTGCAAAACATAGAAGTCGACGCGGGTCATGCCTCAGCCTGATCGATGAGAAACCGAAACAGCATACCCAGCGGGCGGCCGGTCGCTCCGTTTTGTGGCCCGCCCGGGAAAGCCGTCCCGGCCACGTCGAGGTGCGCCCACTTCTGACCTTCGGTAAAGCGGCCCAGGAAGCAGGCGGCGACGATAGAGCCTGCGCCGCCTTTACCAATGTTCGAAACATCCGCGAACTGGCTTTTCAATCCCACCTGATACTCATCCCATAGCGGCATTCGCCAACCACGATCACCGCTCGCCTCTCCCGCCTCGAGCAGCGCGTTCGCGAGCGTATCGTCATTGGCATAGACGGCCGAGGCGTGTGCACCGAGTGCCATTATGGCGGCGCCGGTGAGGGTGGCAACATCGATCAGCACTTTCGGTTTGAAGCGTGCCGCATAGGCCAGGGCGTCACACAGAACCAGGCGACCTTCCGCATCGGTATTGAGAATTTCCACCGTCTTTCCGGAAAGCGTTTCAACGATGTCTCCCGGTCGCGTTGCACGACCGCTCGGCATGTTCTCGGCGGCTGCCACGATAGTGACCAGATTGATCGCCAGCCTGGCGTCGACGGCCGCTCTGGTTACACCGAGGACGTTCGCGGCGCCACACATATCGTATTTCATATCCTGCATGCCGCCCGAGGACTTCAGGTTGATGCCACCGGTATCAAAGGTAATCCCCTTGCCCACCAGGACGACGGGCGCATCGCTCGAGTTCCGAGCCCCTCGATAGCGAACGATGATCATCCTGCCGGGATTTTCGCTGCCCCGGGTCACGGCCATGAAGGCGCCCATGCCAAGCTCGCCCATCTTTTTTTCATCGAGGGAGGTGACCGTGACCTTGGGGTTGCGGCCCAGTTTTCTGGCTTCCTTGAGAAGGTAGGAGGGGTTGCAGACGTTGGGTGGCTGATTGGCCAGATCGCGTGCCCAGTCGAGACCCGCTTTGGCGCCCTGACCGTGACGCACCGCGCGGGCAACAGAACCGCGCGTTCGGGCATCGGCATGCAGGGCGACCGTGTTCAGGGAAATATCCCCATTCTTGCCGGGCTGCCTGTGCTGGTTGAAAGAATACAGAACGTTGGAAAGGGCGGAGAGGGACGCGCTGGCTTTCCAGTAGACATCTTCAGCTTTGACTCTGGTGCCCGTCAGAGCCCACAAAGCACTTTTTGCTTTGACGCTTTTCAGTCCAGTGGCAGTTGCCTTGACGGCTTTGCTGAAGTCTTCGCGTGTAACCGAAGCGCCAAGCCCGCCAATCACCAACATTTTCTTGATTGGGCTCGAAGGACCAAGATTGACCAGATGTGTTTGACCGATTTTGTCATCGAAATCGGAGGTCGACGTCTCGAAGAAGCGCGCCGCGCCATGCTGCCTGGCGACTTGTTGGCATTGTTTCAGGTTCGCTATCAGACAATCGGTTCGGGATTCGGCGAGGGTGATGGTGGTGGTCGAATACTTCATAATCAGGCTTTGCTTCAGGCTTATTCAATTTGGCGCGCAATTCTAAAGTAAAACAAGAACTATGGTAGTCGCCGCACGTTACATCAATCGCGAGCTTGTGCTGGTTCTGCTGGTGGTGACTCTGGTCCTGCTGACCGTCACTGTGGGTGGCCGCTTCATCAGCTATCTGCAGGATGCGGCTCTCGGCAAGTATTCGGCGCAGAGTATCCTGATCATATTGTGGTATCGACTGCCCGGTTTCCTGCAGTTGCTGTTGCCGTTCGCCTTTTTCCTGTCGATATTGCTGACCCTGGGACGAATGTATGCCGAGCAGGAGTTCGAAGTGTTGCGTAGCGGTGGCGTCAGCCCGGCCAGGCTCGTAACCTGGCTTGGCCCTGTCACTCTGATCGTTGGTTCTGCCGTTGGCTATTTCAGCCTGGTTCTGGCGCCGGCAAACGATCGGCTACTGACCGAATTCATTCGCGCTCAACGTGCCAATGCTCAATTCAACGTTGTTGCCCCGGGAATTTTTCACACCTATCAGCGTGGTCGGCGGGTGACCTATGCGGATGGGGTCAGCGAAGACCGGCTGGTGTTGAACGATGTATTCATGGCTCAGCTGCAGGCGGGCGAAGACATCGTGACCATTCGAGCCGAGGAGGGCGGTCAGCAGACCGACCCGCTGACCGGCGTTCGATATCTGGTGCTGGTGGATGGTATTCGCTACCGGGGTGAAAGCGGCCGCGCGGACTATCAGGTGGTCTCTTTCAAACGCCTCAAGCAGCGTCTGGAAGAGGCCCCGAAGAGTACCAGAGTCGGTATCGAAGCCCGAACCATGGAGGAATTGCTGGCCCGGCAGGATGCTGAAGCCCTGGCAGAGTTGCACTGGCGGATATCACTGCCGCTGGTGGTGGTCATTGCGGCGATAGTGGGCATCGGGGTGGCCAGAACCAAACCGCGGCAGGGTCGCTTTGCCCGTGTGGTACCGGGACTGGCCCTTTTTATCGGCTACTATGCCGCCCTGGTATTCAACAAAGATGTGATCTCCGATGGGCTGTGGCCACCCGCTCTGGGCATGTGGGCGGTGCACGGATTGTTCTTCGTGCTCGGACTGGCGTTGATTCGAAACGCCGCTCTACCGGCCAGGGTCTGAGCATGGCCATAGCAATTTCCCAGATGGATCGATATATCGGCACCTCGGTGTTACAGGCCACCGCCGTGGTGTTCCTGGCTTTTCTGGGGATCATGTCGTTGTTCGCGGTCCTGGAAGAACTGCGTGAGGAGAGTCCCGCTTACAGCTTCGGAGAAATGCTCTGGTTTGTGTGGATGACCACGCCCCGCCGCCTCTACGAAGTACTACCCTATGTGGTTTTCCTGGGTGCGCTGATCGGCCTCGGGAGTCTGGCCTCTCACTCTGAAATGGTGATATTCCGCACCGCCGGGGTGTCTCCGGGAAGGATTTTCCTTGGGGTTGCCTGGCCGGCGGCGTTGGTTTTCCTGTTCGGGCTGGTGATCGGAGAGTGGGTGGCTCCGCAGGGCGAAGAGCGTGCGAAAACCTTCAAGGCGATTGCACTCTCCGGGGCCAATGGCGAGTCAGATATCGTCAAGGTTTCTCGAGGCTACTGGTATCGGGAAGGCTCGATGATCATGCGGGTGGCCGAGCTTGGTGAGTCAGGCGGACTGCTGAAGATACAGCAGTACTGGTACGGCGAGCATCAGCAGCTGGTCCGGACAGTGAAGGCTGAGCGTGCAGAATACATCACCGGCAGCGACCCCTACTGGCGTCTCCTCGATGTGGTTGAAACCCGGATGGAAGATGACCAGTTGACTACGCGGGCGCTCGAGGAGCAGCGGTGGGAGGGGCAGGTGGACCCGCGGGTGCTGAGCATCAGGGTGCTGGTTGCGCCGAGGCAACTCTCTGTAAACGATCTTTATCGTCAGATCGCCTATATGGACCGGGAAGGGTTGAGCGCCGAAGTCTATCGGTTGGCCTATTGGACAAAAATATTCCAGCCACTTTCGGTGCTGGGGCTGGCTCTGCTGGCGCTCGGGTTTGTCCTCGGGCCGCTGCGCGAAGTCGGCATGGGCGTTCGATTGAGTGTGGGGATTTTTGCAGGACTGGGGTTCAAGTACCTGCAGGATCTGTTTGCGCCGATGAGCATGGTTTACGATCTGCCGCCGGTACTTGCCGTGCTGCTGCCGATCGTTGTGTGCTGGGTGATCGGCGCTTGGGGGCTGTCACGGGTCCGCTGAACCGGGTTCTCGTCAGCTACTGGTCTTCGGGGTGTTCTTCGGGGTGTACAGCACCACCGAATCAGAGAACAGGTCCGGCCAGCCGCGCTTGAGCGGATCGAAGAGTATCCACAGATAGCCAATACCCAGGCAGGCGAACGACGCCAGGGCGGCAACGAAGCGCAACACCACCTGGACAAGGGAAATTCGGACACCGCTGGTGGACTCCAGGGAGATGCGCCAGGCCAGCATACCCAGCGTCTGACCTCTGAAGACCCAGAAGTAGGCGAAAAATCCGAACAACTCCAGAAACAGCAGACTCTGGATGGTGGGGCCGGTGGCCGCAGCATTGGTGAAGGCCACCAGCGGAAACAAGGTGGCCATCCATAGCGCCAGAATCAGCAGAGCATCATAGACCATTGCCCCAAGGCGTCGGAGCAGGCCAGCAGGAACGGAGTCTTGCGCCACGGAATCCTCTAAAAATGGGCGATGTTGTTGGCCAGCGAAACCGCTCTGCCGCAGAATTCTTCGCAAGCCATGGCGTCCAGCACCTCCCGGTCTTCCAGACTTGCCCAGACACGGCAACCGTTGTCGGTCAGTGCGCTCAAATATGCTGTTTTCGGCTCTTCGGTCGAGGCGCCGTACATCACGGTGTAGCTCTCGACCCGGGCTACTCCCTGGTAGCCGTCCATGACCTCGCGGGTCGCGAACCGGTCGACCTCAGATTGCAGGTCCACGTGCTTAAAGGGTCTCCCTGGCGCCTCGGCCGCATAGACACCGAACGCGTGCTTCGCCAGATAACCGCCGTTGGCCGTGATCAGCCCTTTGCTGTCGGGTGCTTTCCGGAGTAATTCGACCATCCTGGCGATGGAGTGCATGACGTAGTTGTTCAACGGACCACCGGCAAAGGTCAAACCGCCGGTGATGGTCAGTGGCCGGGACAGATCCAGGCCGATCTCCCGCGCGCCCACCTGCACGGCCACGGGAAAGCAGCTGTAGACGTCTACATAGTCGAGTGTTTCGGGGGTCAGGTCTGCGAGTTCGAGTGCGCGCCGACCGGCCAGGCGGATGGCGGGTGACTCGTAAAAATTGTCTCTGTGGGACGCCAGATAGGCATCGTGAGCATCCGTCCCGGTCCAGGGGTAGACCCATCTGCTTTGATCGATACCGAGCGCGCGGGCCCTGGTCGTCGAGCACAGGATCAGAGCGGCTGCCTGATCCACATTGCTGTTTGAATTCATGAATTTTGGATAGGGGAAGGAAACGGGCCGATTCACCGCGGAAACCGAACGAATCTCCTTCGCAGATTTGGCTTCGCGAATCCAGGCATGTGGATTTTCAGCCGCCACGGCGGAAAAACCCGCCCAGAGTTCGGAGATTCGCTTGACGTGCTCATCGATCGATTCGCCAAGGTGATGACGCAGTGCGTTCTCGAACATCGGGTAGACCTGAATCGGCTGGCTGATTCCGAGCTCCATCTCAATCCGGTGGGCCATGGGAACATCCTCGCCGATCAGCAGATCCGGAGTTCCGGGTGCGCTCTGCCAGTCCAGATCGGTGCGCAGATTCAAACCTGCCTTGAGCGCCTTCGCCTGGGTATTGCCGCACTCTGCACCGGTAATCAGAATGATGTCGTGCCGGCCTGCTTGAATATCCAGCGCACTCTGGTTGACCGTGGATTGAACGAAGTTGCCGCCGTAGGGCGTGATACAGGTCTGGGCACCCGGCACACCCAGTCTCTCACCGATGACTTTGGCGGGATTTTTGTATGGCCAGCGGCCGCGAACCACTCGGATGCTGCTTGCAGTGCTGAGCAGCCTGGCCGAGCCTGCGTCGGCGCCTGCCAGTTCCAGCGCCTCCAGCATCAGCGCAAGAGGTTCTTTGCTCTCTCTGGGATCGGAGGATCGTTGCTCCAACTGGGCGATTCCGACCAGTACCGGGGTTTGCATCATGGTGCTCGACTGTCGAACAAAAGGAACATGGTAGCTGGGGCGGGAGTCGAACCCGCACTTGGTTGCCCAAACTGGATTTTGAATCCAGCGCGTCTACCAGTTTCGCCACCCAGCCAGAAGGGTGGGGTTTTTATCACATTCCCGCGTGGCCTTACCAGCGCGGTCCCGGAAAGGCGATGTGCGCGTGAGGTGTCATTCGATTACAATCCGCCGCCCCCTAAGCACCCGGATTCTAGCCGATTACAGCTCTGGCCGGTAAAGCCATGAAATCAAAACCCACACCGACAGTACCCGGCGCTGCAGCTGGAGCGATGCGTAAAGAAGATTTTCGCTACGATCTGCCGGAACCGTTGATCGCCCAGCATCCCAGTGGTGATCGAGGCGCCAGTCGTCTACTGGCACTCGACGAGGACCGGCATCGGCATCTGTCATTCACGGAACTTCCCGAATTGTTGAGAGCCGGGGATCTGCTCGTCGTCAACGATACCCGGGTCATCAAGGCGCGTCTCTGGGGATACAAGGACAGTGGTGGACGCGCGGAGATTCTGGTTGAACGAATCGAGACCGATACTCTGGCACTCTGTCAGGTTCGCGTCAGCAAAAGGTTGCAGGCCGGGCGGACCCTGTTGATAGGGGAACACGTTCTGCGGGTCGTCGATAAAGCTGGCGAGTTCTATCGCCTCGAATTCCCGATATCGGTACTTGCGCTCCTGGAAGCGCACGGCAGTGTGCCGCTGCCTCCTTACATCCGGCGTGCTGCCGATGAGACAGACGAAGAGCGCTACCAGACCATCTGGAGTCAACGGCCTGGTGCCGTTGCGGCGCCGACCGCGGGCCTGCACTTTACCAGATCTCTTCTCGCAGACATTCGGGCCAGGGGCGTTGGCGTGGAGTCGATCACCCTGCACGTCGGGGCCGGGACGTTTCAGCCGGTACGAGTGAGTGATCTTGCCGAGCACACAATGCACAGCGAGCGCTATGTCATTTCAGATCGTTGTGCCGCTCGCGTGCAGACCGTCTCGAGCGAGGGCGGTCGGATCATCGCGGTAGGAACGACCGTCGTAAGGGCTCTGGAGTCGGCGGCTCGAACGCCGTCCCGACTGGAGGCCGGCGCCGGTGAGACGACTCTATTCATCACGCCTGGCTTTGACTTTCAGATAGTGGATGCGCTGGTGACGAACTTTCATCTGCCGGAGTCGACGCTGTTGATGCTGGTCTGCGCCTTTGGGGGATACCACCGGGTACGGGCGGCTTACGAGGCAGCCGTAGCACAGAGCTACCGCTTTTTCAGCTACGGCGATGCTCTGTTTCTGGAGCGACCTTCACCGTGAGTTTCGAGATTCTGGCGGCCGATGGGGCAGCGCGTCGCGGTCGATTGACCACGGCTCACGGAGCCGTAGAAACACCCGTGTTCATGCCCTGCGGGACCTATGGAACCGTAAAGGCCATGACACCGGCTGCATTGGATCGCGCAGGGACCCAGGTGCTGCTCGGGAATACCTTCCATCTGATGCTGAGACCGGGCGACGAAACGATCCGCGACCTCGGTGGCCTGCACCAGTTCATGCAGTGGCCCGGACCCATCCTCACCGACAGCGGTGGTTTTCAGGTATTCAGCCTCGGGGAGCTACGGAAAATCAGCGAGGAGGGTGTGATATTTCGATCCCCGATCAACGGTGACCGTGTGGCGCTCAGCCCCGAAATCTCTATGGCGGTACAGCGCAACCTGGGTTCGGACGTGGTGATGATTTTCGACGAGTGCACGCCTTATCCGGCGACCCCGGATCAAGCCCGCGGCTCCATGGAACTCTCGTTGCGCTGGGCACAGCGTTCCAGGGCGACATTCGATGCACTCCAGAATGGGAAGCCAGCGGCGTTGGGGGAGGGTGAATCGTTGCTGTTTGGCATCGTTCAGGGCGGGATGTACCCGGATCTCAGACACGAGAGTCTTGCCGGACTCATCGACACCGGCTTTGACGGGTACGCCATCGGCGGGCTGTCCGTCGGCGAATCCAAGGAGGATATGGATGAGGTTCTGCGTGCACTTGCTCCGGCACTGCCGTGGCCAAAGGCGAGATACCTGATGGGCGTAGGGACACCGGGAGATCTGGTGAGAGGAGTGGAACTCGGCATCGACATGTTCGACTGCGTGTTGCCGACCCGGAATGCTCGTAACGGGCATGCTTTCACGTCGACGGGCGCTGTGCGCATTCGCAACGCCATTCACAAGCAGGATCCGAATCCTCTGGATGCCGCCTGCGACTGTTATGCCTGCAATCACTTTTCAAGGGCCTATCTTCATCACCTCGATCGGTGCGGGGAAATGCTCGGCGCGATGCTGATGACCGAGCATAATCTGCACTTCTATCATGCGCTTATGGCCCGTTTGCGCGCCTCCATCGAAACGGGTACATTTCGCAACCTCATCGAGACCCTCAAAAACGACTGGAACTCCCCACAATGAACTTGTTTGAAACTACTGCCTATGCCGCGGAGGCGGGTGGCGCCCCTGCCGATGCCGGTTTGATCAATCTGTTATTTCTAGGCGGGTTCGTGCTGATTTTTTATTTTCTGCTGTGGCGACCTCAGAGCAAGCGACGCAAAGAACACAAGACCCTGATGACCGGGCTCTCGAAAGGAGACGAGGTGGTCACCAGCGGCGGTATCGTTGGTCAGATCAACAAGGTGGAAGACGATTTCGTGAAGATACAGGTCGCCAGCAACATGGAACTCCGGGTGCAGAAGAGCGCGGTTGGGGCGACGCTTCCAAAAGGGACGCTGAAGTCGCTCGATGAGTCTTGAACTGAACCATGGCCAATAGAGCGCCCAGGGCCGCAAGCACCAGCGTGCTGGGCCTTCCGAAAGGACCGAGCCGGCCCCCGAATACCTCGTCAGTCGGCCGCTACATCGCCGTCGGACTGGTGATATTGATCGGCGCCGTTTATGCGTCACCCAATTTTTTTCAGCCGGACAGCGCCTTACAGATCAAATCGGTGACCGACATCGGCAGCACGGCCGAAAGTTCAGAAATCAATCAGTGGCTGCTGGATCGAGCAGTATCCGCGTTACGGGAGCGGGGGGTACCGGTCATCGGGTCGGAGATCAAGGAAGACTCCGCGCTGATTCGAGTTGATAGCGACGAGAGCCAGCTCAAAGGCCAGCGCGTGCTTCTGGACACGCTCAACAGCTCCGGTGACGCTCGCTACGTGATTGCTTTGACCCGGGCTTCCACGACACCTCGGTGGCTGGAAGATATCGGTGGCAAGCCTATGTCGCTTGGCCTCGATTTATCGGGCGGGGTTCACTTTCTCCTCCAGGTGGACATGGATAAATTTCTGGGTGATCGAATGGTCTCGAATCAGGAGGCGATACGTGATCTTCTGGTGTCCGAGCGGATTCGCTATACCAATCGGGAGTGGGTCGATGGCAGAGTTCTGAACATCGCTTTTCAGAGTGAAGACGCTCGTGATCGGGCGGCAGATTCGATCGCCGACGAGTTTGATGAATTCCAGCTTCTCGAGCGCACTGTCGAAGGGCAGCCGGGTCTCCGACTGACGGTGACCGCAGAGAAGATACGAGAGTTGGAAGATCTCGCCATACAGCAGAACCTGCAGAGCTTGCGTAACCGGGTCAATGAGCTTGGCGTTTCGGAACCACTGGTACAACGCCTGGGTCGTTCGCGCATCGTGCTGGACCTGCCCGGTGTGCAGGATAGCGCTCGGGCCAAAGAAATTATAAACAAGTTTGCCAACCTGGAATTCCGTCTGGTGGCATCGTCCAACGCCCGCCCATCCCAGATAGAACGGTTTGACTATGAAGGTGCGCCGGTCGTTCTGGAGAAATCGAACATCGTCACCGGCGATCAGGTGACAAACGCGGTTCAGGAGTTCGATCCGGACACCGGGCAGCCACAGGTCAGTATCAACCTGGACAACGACGGCGGTCGAGCCATGAATGAAGCCACGAAAGGCAACGTGGGTAATTCCATGGCGATTATTTTCAAGGAATTGAAAGTGCAGATGCGCACTGTGGTGGAAGATGGTGAGCCCGTTGAAGTTCCCTATACCACTGAATTCAATCGTGTGATCAATGTGGCCACCATCCAGTCGGCACTCGGATTCCGCTTCCGGATAACCGGTCTGGATCTTGCAGAAGCACGGGATCTGGCGCTATTGCTGCGAGCGGGTGCGCTGGCGGCACCCATGTACATCGTCGAAGAGAGATCGGTCGGCGCCAGCCTGGGCGATGACAACATCCAGGCCGGTCAACAGTCAGTGATGATCGGCTTCGCGGTGGTACTGCTGTTCATGCTGTTCTACTACCGAGGCTTCGGTCTCGCAGCAGATATCGCGCTCACTGCCAATCTGGTGCTGCTGATCGCGGTAATGTCTGTGCTCGGAGCGACCCTTACTCTCCCGGGCATTGCCGGGATCGTGTTGACGGTTGGTATGGCGGTGGACGCCAATGTGCTCATATTTTCCAGAATCCGTGAAGAACTCGGCGAACGATCCCCGCAAGCGGCTATTCAGCAGGGATTCGACAAGGCGCTGCTGACGATTCTCGATGCCAATATCACGACTTTTTTCGTGGCGATCATTCTCTTCTCTATCGGTAGCGGGCCGGTAAAGGGCTTTGCCGTGACGCTCGCCATCGGAATCGTTACCTCCATGTTCACCGCCATCCTCGGTACCAGAGCGCTGGTCAATCTCATGTACGGTGGACGCAGACTGGAAGTGCTCAAGATATGAAGACTCCGACCATAGATTTTATGGCCGGACGCCGCATCGCGGGGATTACTTCGATCGTGCTGGTGATGATCTCGATTTTATGGCTGGCCGTCCAGGGATTGAATCGCGGTCTCGATTTTACCGGGGGTACACTGGTCGAGGTGGCGTTTCCGGCCCCGACGGATGCTGAAAAAATCCGCCGCACACTCGAATCCGCAGGTTATCAGAATGGCGTGGTGCAGTACTTTGGTACCGAGCGTGATCTGTTGATTCGCATGCCGCCCCAGCAGAGCGTTGATCAAGTGAACATGGGTGATGAGATTATTGCGACCTTGCGCGAACTCTATCCCGGGGTAGAGATGCGCCAGTCTAACTTTGTCGGTCCGGCGGTCGGTGAAGAACTGACCGAAGATGCAGGCCTGGCGCTGCTGGCGGCTCTTGGCGTGATCATGCTCTACATTCTGTTTCGCTTCACCAAGCATTTCGCAGTGGGGGCTGTGGTTGCATTGATTCACGACGTGGCCATTACTCTTGGAATCTTCGCCCTGATGCAGTGGACGTTCGATCTCTCGGTACTTGCGGCGTTGCTCGCGGTGATCGGCTACTCATTGAATGACACCATTGTGGTGAGCGATCGAATTCGAGAAAATTTTCGTAAGATCCGTAAAGGTACTGCGGTAGAGGTGATCAATTTGTCGTTGAACCAGACACTTGGTCGAACTCTGGTAACGTCAATGACCACCTTGTTTGTGCTGCTGGCGCTTTTGATTGCGGGTGGAGAGGGTATCCGCGGATTTTCTGCGGCCTTGACGATCGGTGTCGTGGTCGGAACCTACTCGTCTGTTTTCGTGGCGGCGAATGTGCTGTTGCTGTTGAAGATATCCCGGGACGATCTACTCATCCCGGAGAAGGAGAATCAGGATCAGGCCATCCCCTGAGAGGGCCGGCAAGGAGGCCTGCCTCAATTCAGGCCGCCGCCCGGATGGCCTGAATCATCAACTTGAAGAGTCTGGGATTGGCTGCAACGATATCGCCGCTGTCCATGAAACCATCACCTCC
>QIDL01000052.1 GCA_003228415.1 Gammaproteobacteria bacterium
CCTAAATATTTCCTATCCTTAGAAATGTTTATGAGCCGTTGTTTAAAAAAAATGGTTATTCCCGTGATAGCGCTACTTGCGGCTTACAGTAGTAGATTCGACCGTGTTTTATTCAGTCTTGTGCCCCACCCTCAAGAGCCCGGGGAAAGACCCTATAACGTCAACCAAGTAGAGTTTACTAATTCACGTGATGGCACCAGGCTGTCGGGAGAGCTTGCTTACCCGGCAACTGGTGAGTATTTCCCCGCGTTTGTATTAGTTTCCGGGCATTCAGGCGGTGAACCTCCGTATGGTCGAGATTGCGACATTACAGGGCACAAATATTTTCTGGTAATTTCTCATTTGTTGGTTACGTGCGGCTATGCGGTATTGCGTTATGACAACCGTGGAGTTGGAGAAAGCTCGGGCGAATACGACAACGCATCGGACAACGAGTTCGCCTCTGATGCCGCAGCTGCTCTGGAGTGGCTGCGTGAGGATTCGGGAATACAAATCGCATCATCAGGTTTTTTGGGGCATTCTCAAGGGGGTCAAAAATCTCTGATGGCGGCTGATCTGGAACTCCCCGATTACATTGTAAGCCTCGCCGGAATGTGCAATGAAACGGTTGCCGAGGGGATACTTCGTCAAAACCGGGAAATCAATGATGCCAACGGCGTAAAGCAATCTATAACCGATCAACAGACAAAAGAATTAACGGACATTTTTGAAATTCTTCGTCTATCGAAAGATAGAAACCAGGCACGAGCTTCGATGCGAAAATGGGCCACGGATGCAGGTGCTTCAAAAGAAAAGCAAATTCAAAAACTTGTTGACGGGTACGGCTCTGTCTGGTGGTGGACTGAAGCTCACAGAGACCCGAAACAGCTGATTCAAAACCATGATGGCCCAGTATTGGCACTATTCGGTTCAAAGGATTTATTAGTCTCAGCATTGGCAAATGAGGCTCCTGTACGAGACCTGCTTCGTCACCCGCAGTCAGAAGTCTACAATTTTGAGGGTCTAAATCATCTGTTCCAAACAGCCAGGAAAGGAACGGGGCCTTATGAGTATTGGGAAATTGAAACAACCATAGAGGAAAGTGTAATAGAAAAAATTGATGTTTGGACAAAATCGATACTCAACAATGCATTGCAGCGAACAAGCCGCTGAATGCGACGTTAGACGCCAGGAGCTCATGGCTCGCGCTTCCGCTGCATCGGCGCAAATCATAAGCACAACGCCATCAAACAGCACAGAACACTTCGATTCCAGTACACAGACATCTTCTCGAATACTGACCTGATATTTCCTATCCACAACAAGGGTCAACTCTTACATCTCAGAAATACTCAGCTTCCGTAGCTTTGGCGTTTTCTTGTATTGGTGTCCTTGCATGCGCCTCAGAATGTTCGCCAGCATTTCTATTGCCGCCAGAATGTAGGGACCTTTGTTCAGCATCACACAGTCTGCACGTTGTGACATCGCGGCATCCGTAATCTCCGCCTGCGAAGGCCGGCCATTCCTGGTCTCCCGATCGAGTACCGCCGTTGCCCAGATGACCGGTAGTCGTGCCGCTTCGCACATCCAGAGTATCTCTTCCTGTATTTCGGCCAGGCGCTCCCAGCCTGCTTCCACTGCCAGATCACCCCTGGCGATCATGACAGCCGCCGGATAGTGCCGCATGGTAGCGAGCAGCAATCTCGGCAGGTCATTGAAGCCTTTGACCGTCTCGATCTTGGCAACAATGCCGGGATGGTTTGCAGGATACTTTTTCAATTCCTCCAGCAAGGCGACGATGTCCGCAGGTTCTCTTACGAAAGACAAGCACACCGCATCGGCATGACCGGCGATGAATCGCAGGTTGGTTTTGTCTGCTTCCGTTAGTGCACCGCGTTGGATATCACTCTTCGGAAAGTTGATTCCTTTGTCGCCACGAAGCCGGCTGCCCGATTTCTTCGCCCGCGTAATCCTTACACGCAGTCGTTCTTGCGAAACAGATTCGACCGTGCCTTCTATCTTGCCGTCGTTGAAATGAATAGGGTCACCTGGCGAAATAAATCTGAATGCTTCAGGTTGTTTGCAGGCGATGTGCGCTGGCCGGATCACTGTACCCTCAGCTCCGATGGCCGCGCGTTCTCCAAGTGTACCATCGCGATGCAATATCAGGGTATCGTCTTTCTTGAGCAGGATGGGTTCCTCGATCGACGGCAGTCTGCCAACTTTGAGCGAGTCCTTTTCGCCCTGGCCCGGTCGCACCAGCTTTAGTTCAGTACCAGTACCGATGAACGCCGTCTTGTGGCAATTGAGGTGCAACCCGTTCTCGTCCTTGCGCACGACCACGAGTTTTCGATGCTTGCCGCGCGTATCTACAAAGCGAATTATGTCGCCTGCTTCGGCCTTGTCGATGCACTCCTGCGGCACCGGAATAACAGCACTTTTCTGGGAAGATAAAGGCGTTCCCTCTGCAACAAAGTGGACGCGCCTCGGGGCGACAACACGGCCAAGTGAATCGTGCCTGGGTCGAATTCGTACAACACCAGGACCAGGTCGCAAGTTGCCGGTTCGTAGTTTTGTACCGGCGATATCCATGACGATTTGGCAACCACACCCCGTCTCGCTCTTCGCGCGGCGCACGTTTTCAATCATGCGCAGCCAGCAATCCTCATCATCATGCGCACAGTTAATGCGAGCAATATTCATGCCTGAACTGATCAGGTCGTATACGAACCTGTACTCGTCGGCGGCTTCTGCAGGCAACGTAACCATGATGCGAACATCGCGGTCGTTCGGCGCGGCACCAAGAATGTCTTCGATGTGCATTTTTTGCATTTGATCGCTTAGTTCGAAATTGCGTTGTTCCTCGTCGAGGTCGTAGCTTTGCCCTGTCAATATTCGTCCCAGTACTTTTTGCACGGCGCCTACAGAGGCCATCACATTTCTTTCTGCCCGACCTAATGATGACAAGCCCATGCGGGCCAGCTGTTCCTGAAGCTCACGAATGTCTATATGGCGAAGGGCCAGGTAATGAATCAGGTTCCTGGCACTGGAGTAGTAGTCCGGACGGACCAGCTCTAATTCGGCCGCGAACCGGGCCTCCAGCCCTTTCGCTGTGTGAACGATATACTCAAGCTGATCCACCAATTTTTCGACATTCGTGCCAACGACCATGAACTTGCTCCTGCGTTAGCCATATATAGACCTTTACAGCAGCCGGCGCAGTTATGGAATTCACCTATCCCGGGCAGAGCGACTCAGGCGGGTTTTTCAGATAGACAATGAGCTGTGCCCCAAGTGCGGTGGCAGGTTGCAAGTCATAGGAGCGATTACTCAGCCAGACGTCATCCAGAAGATCCTGGACCATGTCCATCGCAACAGGCACCATCCAGGCAACCAGCTGCTCGCGAATCCGCTGCATCGGCTCAAATCATAGGCACAATGCCATCAAACAGAACACTTCGATTCCAGTACTCAGACATTTTCTCGAATACTGCATTAATATTTCCTGTCCTCAAATTATTTAGCCGTTTGCCTCCCAGTTGACAAGACCCATCTGCTCCATTTTTGCAGCGGAATGAAACACGACCCAGGCACCACATCGATTGCACTCCACATCGTTGCCGTGACAGCAAAAGGGCGTGGTGAACTGATTTTCTTCCAGGTAGAGCGAGAGTATGGCTTGAGTTGGTGGACAAACCGCTGTTACGCGGTCCGCGTAGGGAGGAATCATCAGTTCCAGGTGGCGCTGGTGGTTGCGTACGAAAGCCGGGTACTTTTTCTTCAACGCCATGACGATTCTTACCGCTTCTGCCCTTTCCTCGTTATCCACCCATCCAGAGTGCCGAATTGATCTTGTGCCGGTCACGAAGTCGGCGAATGGTATCCAGCATCACGTCATCGGCCATTTCATCCTTGATTGAAACCGGTGCCTCATTGGGATTGCCTTCTCTAAATACGAAACAGTGTCTGCAGTTCAGGTTGCAGTGATTGGTGATATTCACGACTACCGTACTGTATTGTCTGGATTCACTGTAGTTTCCGCTGATTTTTGCGTGAATGGCCATGCTTCATTCTCTCTCGAATATCAATCTATGCACCTTATCTGGTATAGATCGAAGGACAATAGACATAGGTCAACATGGCTGGCAATAAAGATCAGCACCAGTACCCGAGGGTATAACCACGTTGCCGCCTGGTTGTTGTGGTGTCAGTATCCATTCAATTGGCTATATAAAGAGGAAGGATATGGCGTACGATTATGAACTGCTGACGGTAGCCAGGCGAGGCCGCCTCGCTGTGGTTACCATCTCCAACCCACCGATCAATCTGATTACGATGCCGCTGTTTTCTGAACTGATGGCGCTCAGCAGCGAGCTCGAGGCCGACCCGGAACTCACCGTGGTTTTGATGAAGAGTGCGGATCCCGATTTTTTTCTCGCCCACTTCGACGTCGAAGCCCTGCTGATGTTTCCTGTCGACGAACCTGCCGAGCGCAGTCCGGAACTCGGCGACTATCACCAGATGTGCGAACGTTTTCGGACCATGAACAAGGTCACCATTGCGCAGATCGAAGGGCGCGTGGGGGGTGGTGGCAGCGAGCTGGTGTCGAGTTTTGATATGCGTTTCGGTGTCCGCGGCCGGACCAGGATCAACCAGATGGAGGTACCCCTCGGCATCCTGCCGGGCGGATCCGGTACCCAGCGACTGCCTCGATTGGTTGGTCGCGGGCGGGCTTTGGAGATTATTCTGGGCGGCGACGATCTGGATGCCGAGACGGCGGAACGCTGGGGCTATCTCAACCGGATTTTCGAGGCCAGCGAAATCGATGGTTTTGTTACCGGGTTGGCAGAGCGGATCGCGTCGTTTCCGGTGCAGGCGGTGAGGCTGGCCAAGCAAGCGGCCGATGGTGCGGAGCAGCCACTGCATGAAGGACTGCTGGATGAAGCCTACCTGTTTCAGCGCTTGTTGCGCACCGACGATGCGCAGACCAAAATGCGTCGGTTTCTGGAAAAGGGCGGCCAGACCCGCGAAGGAGAGCTCGAAGTCGGCAAACTCTGCGCTTCTGTGGCAGCAGAGGGTCCTTAGACGATCCGCGAATCCGTCTTACCCCAGTAGGCGTCTTTGATGATCCGCTTGTAGAGTTTACCGGTTGGTAGCCGTGGCAGCTGCTCCATGAAATCGAGGCTTTTCGGGCATTTGTAGTGGGCGATGTGCTCACGAGCGTATTCTAGCAGCTCGGTCGCCAGCGCGTCGTCCGCAACCAGCCCCTCGGCCGCCTGTATCACCGCCTTGACCTCTTCACCCATCTCCTCATTGGGTACGCCGACCACCGCCACGTCGGCCACCTTCGGGTGCAGGATCAGCACATCCTCGATCTCCTGGGGGTAGATGTTCACACCCCCTGAGATGATCATGAAGCTGGCCCGGTCGGTCAGATAGAGGAACCCGTCATCGTCCAGATAGCCGACATCGCCGAGTGTGCTCCAGTTGTTGTGATCCGGGTGCTGAGCGTCCCTGGTTTTTTCGGAATCCTTCAAATACTCGAATGGCATCTCGGGTAGCTCGAAGTAGATGAGTCCCGATTTGCCGTTTGGCAGCCCATTGCCGGTGTCATCGCAGATGTGAATGGTGCCGATGATTGCCTTGCCGACCGTGCCGGGATGCGCGAGCCACTCTTGTGGTGTGGTATGGGTGAACCCGTTCAGCTCGGTAGCACCGTAATACTCGTAGATGATCGGCCCCCACCAGTCGAACATCTGCTGCTTGATACCGGCAGGGCAGGGAGCCGCGGCGTGAATGGCCACCCGATGACTGCTGAGATCGAAGCCGCTGCGATCTTCCACGGGCTGCTTCAACATTCTGGTGAACATGGTCGGCACCCACTGACTATGGGTCACATGGTGCTCTTCAATGGCCTTGAGCGCGCCGATCTCATCGAAGCGCGGCATCATGATCACCGTGCCGCCGAGAGCCTGAGTCGCGGTGCAGAAGCCGATCGGCGCCGAGTGGTAGAGCGGTGCGGGCGATAGATAGATGCTGTTCTCGTCGAAATCCCAGAGTGCACTTTGCAGGGCACCGACCAGCCCGGAGTCTTCATCAACCTTGTTGCCGGTGAGGGGCCGCAGTATCCCCTTGGGGCGGCCGGTCGTCCCGGAACTGTAGAGCATGAATTGTCCAGCGGGCTCATCGATCAGTGGGGTGGCTGGATAGTCTGTGATCGCCTCCGCATAGTTTTCATAGCCTGGTGTCGGGTCTCCTCCCGTCATCAGCCAGCGTGTGCAGCGGGGGGCGAGCGAGGTCAGCTCTTCGGCAACTTCGCCGAGATAGCTGGAGGTCACGAGCACCCGGGCTTCACAGTTGTCGAGAATGTATGCCGCCTCTTCACCCGTGAGATGGCGGTTGATGGTGGTGATATATAACCCCGAGCGCAGCGCGGCCCAGACCACCTCGAAAAAGCCCAGATGGTTTTCCATGAAGATGGCGGCATGATCTCCGGCTCTGAGCCCTTCGGCCCACATGAGCTGGGCGAGCTGGTTCGATCGGTCGTTGAGCTCCGCGTAAGTCAGACGTTCACCCGTCACCGCATGTACGGCAGCCGGTTTGTCCGGAAAGCGCTCGGCCCAGATGCCTGGATACACTGAATTGCCTCCCCTTGAGGTAATCTTCGAGCTTACCGATTGCAGGACGCGGAGAAAAGTGTTGTGGAGGGTCTCAGTCGCGCTCGCTGAGATCACGCATGGCCTGATCTGTGGTAAAAAACACCGTGCCGTGCAGGGTCATGATGAAATCTGTGGCCTCGAGCTGTGCCATCACCGGACCCTTCACTTCGGACAGGTGCAGGGTGATGCCCATACGCTCCAGGTTCTGATTCATCCGATATAGCATTTCCAACCCGGACACATCGATCATGTTGATCGCATTGCAGACCAGCAGCACATGCCTGGTGCCGGGTCGGCGTTGAATGATCTTGAGTAGCTTGTTCTCTACCTGATTCGCGTTGGCGAAGAACAGACTTTCGTCAACACGAATGGCGGCCACGTGAGCAAAGGTCTCCACATCGTGGCGTCGCGTGGCGCGAAAATGCTCGCTGTCACGAATGCGGCCGACGATCGCGATGTGTGGTTTGGCCACCCGGCGCACAAAAAAGGCGATGGACAGCGCGACACCGGTGATGAGCCCGGTCTCGACACCGAAGGCCAGCACCGTGATCAGGGTCGCCAGTTGGGTAATGGAGTCATCGCGATGGACCTTCCAATGGGTGCGAATGCTGGTGAAATCCATCAGACCCAGAACAGAAACGATGACAATCGCCGCCAGGGCGGCATGCGGCATCAGGGTGAACAGCGGCGTGAAGAACAGCAGCGTGAGCATGATCACCACCGCACAGACCAGGGAGCTTACCTGAGTACGGGCGCCAGCCTGGAAATTCACACTGGATCGGGAAAAGCTGCCTGCCACCGGATAAGCGCCGGTGAACGCAGCGCCGATGTTCGCGGCGCCGAGCGCGATCAGTTCCTGATGGCTGTTGACCCGGGTGCGCTGTCTTGTCGCAAGCGTGGTGCCGATGGAGAAGCTCTCGACGAAGGCGACCAGGGCGATCATGGTCGAGGTAGGCAGGAGGTTCAGCCACAAATCCCAGTCGAACGGTGGCAACGTCAACGCTGGCAGCCCGCCCGGAATCTCCCCGATTACCGCGACATCGAAGGCGCTATGAAGCTCACCAGCCCAGACAGCGGCGATAGCTGCAACGGCGACGATGAGCGGTCCCAATCGGCTGATGGGGTGGTCTTTCGGCAGATCGATGCCGAACAGGCCGAGCGCCGTGGTGAGGTGGCGATGAATCAACCACATCCCCGCACCGGATCCCAGCCCGACAGCGACGGCCGTGGGATTCAACCGATCGAGCGTTGCGCCGTACTGGATCAGCCGATCCAGTGGATTCAAACCAGGATCGCTCGGGATGCCCATGAGCGGGCCGAGTTGACTGATGATGATCAATAGCGCAGCGGCATTGACAAAACCGACAATCACCGGGTGGCTCAGCAGGTTTACCGCTCCACCCATATTCGATAACCGCAGCAGCCACAGGATGATGCCCGCCTGCACGCTGAGCACCGTGGTGATGCCGAGGTAGGCGTCGCTGTAGGCGGGGGCATACTCACCGACAGCCGCCGCGACCATCAGTGCCGCGACAGCGACCGGGCCGACCACCAGTTGCCTGGATGAACCGAGGATGGCATAGATCACCATGGGTACGAGACAGGCATATAGACCGGCCTCCGGGGGCAGCCCGGCCAGAAAGGCGTAGGCAATGGCTTGCGGTACGGTAATCATGCCAACCACCAGACCTGCCACCAGGTCATGGTGAAAGTCGAGGCGCTGGTAGTCCCGGATCACATCCAGGATCGGCAGATAGCTGCGCCAGTTTTTTACCCGAAGCTCGAAGGCCAAGATGAGTTCTTCGATCGATATGGGTCGCGAATTGTACTTGGTATTGTTTATGCTTTGTCGGGAGAGAAAAAGCCGGGAGAGAAAAAAGTCGGGAGAGAAAAAACTCACAGTCGCGAGACACATCATTAGAAGGAGCAGGATATGGAGACGCGAGCCGCCGTAGCATTCGGCGCCGGTGAACGGCTGCGAGTCGAAACGGTTGAACTGGAAGGCCCGAGGGCCGGTGAGGTGCTGGTGGAAATCAAAGCCACCGGAATCTGTCACACGGACGCCTTTACCTTGTCCGGTGAGGACCCGGAAGGGCTGTTTCCCTCCATCATGGGACATGAGGGAGCTGGCGTGGTGGTCGAGGTGGGTGCAGGTGTTTCGACGCTCAATCCCGGCGATCATGTCATCCCGCTGTATATCCCGGAATGCCGGGCCTGCAAGGCCTGCACCTCCGGAAAAACCAACCTCTGCGTTGCCATCCGCGAGACCCAGGGCCAGGGTCTGATGCCGGACGGATCGAGCCGCTTTTCGTTGAACGGTGATCCTCTGTTCCATTACATGGGAACTTCGACGTTCTCGAACTACACCGTGGTTCCCGAGATCGCGCTGGCGAAAATCCGCGAAGATGCGCCCTTCGACAAGGTCTGCTACATCGGTTGTGGGGTGACGACGGGTATCGGCGCGGTGATCAACACCGCCAAAGTGGAACCCGGGGCCAACGTGGTGGTATTCGGCCTCGGTGGTATCGGCCTGAATGTGATTCAAGGCGCGAGGCTGGTCGGCGCTGATCAGATCATCGGGGTGGATCTCAACCCCGATAAAGTCGATCTGGCGACCAGATTCGGCATGACGGACTTCATCAACCCCGCGGATGTCGATCCGGTGCAGGCGATTATCGATCTGACCGATGGGGGAGCGGATTATTCGTTCGAGTGTATCGGCAACGTGAACACCATGCGTCAGGCGCTGGAGTGTTGCCATCGCGGTTGGGGCGAGAGCATCATCATCGGTGTGGCTGGCGCGGGCGCAGAGATCTCCACCCGGCCCTTTCAACTGGTCACAGGACGAGTCTGGCGCGGCACCGCTTTCGGTGGAGCGAAGAGCCGCACCCAGGTGCCCCGGATCGTCGACTGGTATATGGACGGCAAGATCAACATCGACGATCTGATTACCCATACCATGCCGTTGGATGAGATCAACACCGCGTTCGATCTGATGCACGAAGGTAAGAGCATTCGATCCGTGGTGATTTACTGAGCTATTTGAATCAGGCAGGAGAGTCAGATGAAATTCGGAGCGATGGTGGCTACCAAGATCGATGACTGGCAGCTGATTCCCTACGCGGAAAGTCTGGGTTACGACCACGCCTGGGTACCGGATTCCCAGATGATCTGGTCGGACTGTTACGCAACCATGGCGCTGGCCGCTCACCATACCTCTACCATTCGTATCGGTACCGGTGTCGCCATCGCCGGAACCCGAATTGCTCCGGTAACCGCGCACTCCATTGGTTCGATTAACCGCATCGCGCCGGGTCGGGTGTTCCTGGGTATTGGCACCGGTCATACGGCCATGCGGGTGATGGGCTTCAATCCGGTCAAACCTCGAGAATTCCGCGAGTATCTGCGCGTGGTGCGAGCGCTTCTGCACGGGGAGGAGGTGGAGTACACCCTGGGTGGCGAGACCCGGCCCATTCAATTCATGCACCGGGAGCTGGGTTTCGTCAACGTTGCAGACGAAGTGTCGATCTATGTTGCGGCAAACGGGCCATTGGCGTTGAAGGCCGCAGGCGCCTATGGGGATGGACGCATTTCCGCGGGTGGGGAACCTGCGGGCGTGTTCATCAACAACCTGAACCAGGTGCAGGCCGGTGCCGAGGCTGCCGGGCGGACCCTGGGTGATGATTTCCATACGGCGGCGCTGACGTTTGCCTGTGTCCTGGAACCCGGTGAGTCGCTGTCATCCGACCGGGTCATCGACGAGGTGGGTTCCATGGTCTCGGCGAGCCTGCACTTCTGGTACGAGCTCTACCAGCAAGGCGGCTCCGACGCCTTCATACGCCCGGAGGTGCGTGATATCTGGGATCAATATCTTGTCCGCGTCGAATCCATGGATCCGGCCAGACGGCACATGTTATTGCACGATGGACATTGCACCTATCTCATGCCGGAGGAGCGTAAGTTCGTGACACCGGAGTTGATCCGAGCGTCGGGTGGTCTGGTTGGAGAACCGGACGAGATCATCGCGATGCTCAAGGAGCAGGAATCGGCAGGCCTCAAAGAGGTGACCCTGCTGCCTCCCATGGCGGTTGCGCGGAAAAATTTCGCCGATTTCGCCAGGCACGTGATCGAGCGTTACTGAGGTGGTTATAGGCACCCGGGAATGGCTGGAACTGGTCCGCGAAGACATCCTCGAACCGCAACGTCCAATCTGCGATCCGCACCATCACCTCTGGGACCATTCCGGCAGCCGTTATCTGCTCGATGAGCTGCTGGCCGATACCCGTAGTGGTCATAATGTGGTGAGCACGGTATTCGTCGAGTGCGCGAGTATGTATCGCGCCGAAGGGCGTGATGCGCTGCGCCCGGTGGGAGAAACGGAATTCGTCAATGGTGTCGCCGCCATGTCTGCCAGCGGTCAATACGGTGACACCCGAGTCTGTGCGGGTATCGTCGGTTATGCAGATCTGAATCTCGGTTCCGCGGTGGGCGAAGTGCTCGATGCACATATGGTGGCGAGTCCGCGGTTTCGAGGGATTCGTCACGCAGCCGGTTGGGATGCCAGTGACGCTGTTCGAAACTCTCATACCGATCCGTTTGAAGATATGTTGCTGAATCCGGATTTTCGTAGCGGTTTCGCTGAGCTTGGCAAACGCGGACTGTCCTTTGATGCCTGGCTCTATCACCCGCAGATTTCCCAGCTCAGCGATCTGGCTCGGGCATTTCCTGATACCACCATCGTTTTCAATCATTTCGGCGGGCCCATCGGTATCGGTCCCTATGCGGATAAGCGTGCCGAGATATTCGAGGATTGGTCGAGCCAGGTGGCGGAGCTGGCACGGTGTGAAAACGTGGTGGCGAAGCTCGGTGGCCTGGTAATGCCCCTCAACGGTTTCGGCTTTCACAACAAATCGGCCCCCGCCACATCCGATGAGATCGTGGCTGCCACCGGAGACTATCACCGCCACGCCATAGACTGCTTCGGTCCTTCTCGCTGTATGTTCGAAAGTAACTTCCCGGTAGATAAACAGAGCTGCTCTTATGCGGTGCTTTGGAACGCCTTCAAGAAGCTGGCAGTCGATTTTTCCGAAGCCGAAAAGGCGGCTCTGTTTCATGACACCGCGGCGCACGCCTATCGTCTCTAACACGGCTATCGCCTGTAAAATGGTTCACTCCGGTACCAACCATGCCTGAGCCATCCGATCCGGGCCTGTGGTGGCGGGCTTTCTCCCGGGTTGTCTCAATTGCCTGGGTGAGCGCGGCTTCCATGCGCCTCGCCACCGTCGTCGACAGGCCGTTGATGCGTCTCAGCGGTGGCAGGATACGGCTGTCCTTCGTCATCCCCTGTCTGCTGCTGCGCTGCCGGGGTGCCCGCACGAGACGCTTATACGAGGTGCCGCTCCTCTATATTGCCGATGGCGAGGATGTGCTGCTTGTTGGTTCTGGGGGTGGGGCCGAGCGGGAACCTGCCTGGTGCTCCAACTTGCGCGCCTATCCGCAGGTGGAGTGTCTCAGGCGCGGCTTTACTCAGACCCTCCTCGCCACCGAACTCTCCGGCACGGAGCGTTTGCAGGCTTGGAAGCTGGCGGTGGCGGCCTACCCAGGTTACCAGCGATACCAATCGAGAGTCGATCGAACGATCGCCGTTTTTCGTCTGCGCCCAACCCTTGAGGGATGATCAGTCGTAGAAGGCCGGGGCCATGTTCAGCGTATCGGCCAGCGCTTTCTCATGTTCGATCCACAGGATGGCGCCTTCGGCTTTGATCAGTGCTTCCACCTTGTCCATCGAACTAAAGGTCTGTTCGGCATCGAAGTTGAATTCAGGCGCTCGCCGCAGCGCTCTGCTTTCTGCGAAGTGATAGAGATCGCCCGACAGCACCAGGGGGCCGGAATTCTCGAGCTGTAGCAGCAGAACCTGATGGCCGGGTGTATGGCCGGGCGCGGAGACAATGGTTACCGAGCCATCGCCGAACACGTCGTAGTCACCTGAAAGTATCTCCCGCTCGTTATCCTTGAGGCCCATATAGAGATCGGGTTGGAAGTAGGGGTTGTCCGGCTCTTCGAACGCGGCCGCGTACTCCGTGTCCTGAATCAGCAGCCTGGCGTTGGTGAAGAGGTTGGCCGCACCGACATGATCGAAATGCATGTGCGAGAAAGCGACGAGATCGATGTCTGCCGCGGAGAGTTCCAACGTCTCGAGCTGCTCGATGAGGGAGGTGTCCAGAGACATGCTCATCCCGCCGCCCTGATCTATTGTCCCTTGACCGGCGATAGCATTCGGAAGGCCGGCATCCCAGATCATCTGCTGGTCGTCATGTTCGACCAGGTAACAGGGTACGAACAACTGTCTTACCGGCGATTCGTCATTGCTCAGGCTGAACGAGCTGATGTCCTGCATGTCGATGATGCCGCAGTCGAAAACGTACAGGCGCAGGTCTGTGTGGCCGACCACCGGTAGTGCCAGCAGCAGCGTCAGCAGCGAAATTGCCGATCGATTCATCTGGTTTCTCCGCGCGTATCGGGAGACCGAGCCTAACTGAAACGAGCCTGACTGAACAATGTATGGATGCCCAGCTGCGGCAAATTCTGGGAGAATTGGAACCCACGGCGGCAGATCAGCAGGAAAACGGCGTTGACCATCAAAGTAATCGGAGCGGGGTACGGGCGTAACGGCACTCTGTCGCTCAAACAGGCCCTCGAGACCCTGGGATTCACCAGGTGTTACCACATGATGGAGCTGGATCTGGAGAAAGACCAGGATCTCGCGTGGTCGGCGTTGTCGCAAGGCGAGTCGGTGGATTTCGATCGTCTCTTCGAAGGTTACCAGGCATCGGTCGACTGGCCTTCGTGCAACTTCTGGCAGCAGCAACTCGCCTGGTATCCGGATGCCCTGGTGATCTTGAGCGAGCGGGATCCGGAGCAGTGGTATTCGAGCATCATGAACACCATTTATCCCTCGTCCGTCGCGGCCAGAGAATTCGACCATCCCGAGGCGCAGCGGCGCTCGAAAATGGTGTTCGAGGTGATATGGGATGGTCTCTTTGATGGCCGTCTGGAAGACAAGGATCATGTGATCGGCCTTTATCAGGCACACAATCAGAACGTCAAAGACACTGTCCCGTCTGATAAGTTGCTGGTGTTCGAGTCGAGTCAGGGTTGGGCCGCACTCTGTGAGTTTCTCGCGGTCCCCGTGCCGGATGAAGCCTACCCGAGGGTCAATACCACGGAAGACTTCCAGACGATGATGAAGGTACGGATGGCAGAACCGGATAGGCCCGACAATTAGCCCCGAGCCTCTCAACATGGATCGTCCTGACAACACTCTCTGACAAGGTAGTCCACTAGCGAATGCATGACCCGATAGTCGGCCGTGCAGCGTAGCACCCGGCCTTCACGAGTTTGTGACACCAGCTTTGCGTTCACCAGATGGGAAAGGTGATGGGACAGGGTCGATGCGGGAATGCCGACCTTGTCTTTCAGCTTGCCAACCGCGAGACCGTTCGGACCAGCACGGACCAGTGAGCGGAAGATGATGAGGCGGGTCTCGCTACCGAGACTTTCCAGCGCGCTGGCAGCAGATTTCACGTTCAATTCATAATCCTCGCTTTGGTCGTGGCGTGTGCCTGACCGAGTCTTTCAGAGGTTCCCTAGACCTCGAGCTTCTGTCGCAGGGCACGGATGGCTTCCAGTTCGTAGTTGGCGTGAAGCGCGTTACCTTGCTTCAGCGCTTCCACTTCGATTTCGCTGAACCAGCGGATATCGAGCAATTCCGAGTCGTCCCAGTCTGAGATGGGATCGTTCATCTCCGCTCCATAAACCATGTGCAGCGCCTTTTTGTAAGGGAATGGTCCAACCTCGATGAGCGACGCGCTGTAAACAGAGAGTTCCTCCTCCAGTTCACGGTGCAAGGCGGTCTCAGGTGACTCTCCAAACTCGATCTGACCACCGGGCAGCCCCCAGCGTCGATGCTGTTTACCCCAGAAACTGGTGTGGACGGCGAGCAGATATTCGTTGTCGCGATAGAGAATACAGCGGGCAGTTTTATAAGGTCGTCTCATGATGCCTATTATAGGGTCTACGCGGTGCCGAGTTTTTGCCGCAGCAATTCCAGTGGTGATTGCCGACCGTATTCGGACAGCTCGAAGGCTTCGGCATAGCGGCCCTGAGGTGCATAGCGCCGAGCGATGGCCGCAGGGCGCCGACCGTAGAATGATTCCAGCCAGCGACGTGGGTCTCCGCTGAGCGACTCCCCGGTTATGAATGGCAACCACTCGAAGACCTGTGATGCATGGCAGCTGAGAAGGTCCAGCACCGTCTCGAAAAACGGCTCGATCGGCAACACCACATCGGCCCGAAATGATATGGGTCGGGTAAAGAAATCCGCCATACAGAGCACGACTGGATCGACCTCCAACACAGGAACCTGTGATTCTACATTGGGTACCCGCAACAGGTAGCAGGCATCCTGGACGAGTATCGCGGTCGCCCGATGATCCGGGTGATAGTCATACGGTCTGTGGGTGACAATGAGTTCCGGGGCGAAGCTGCGAATGTCGCGCACCAACCGTTTCCGAAGGTCGATCGTTGGCGCGAGTTCGCCATCCGGCTGATCCCAGATTGTCAGCTCGGCGTTCAGGTATGCGGCTGCCTGCTCTGCTTCTGAGCGACGTCGTTCGGCAAGCTCTGAACGGTCCAGTGTCTGGTGACCGGCGGATCCATCGGTCAATGAGAGGATTCCGATGTGGCTGCCCCGTTCAGCTTGTGAGACCATGAGGCCGCCTGCGTGAAATTCTGCGTCGTCCGGATGGGCACCGATGACGAGAATACGAGTGAAAGGCTCGATCGAAGAGATGGACTCGACGTGCGAGAAGGACTTGGCGTCGTCTGAATTTGGCACGGCTCACATTGGTCTTACATTTGGTGGGTCGAGTTTTACAACATTCTGGCAGGGCCTGGATAGACTGTTCATCGTCGGGGTAGGTGCGGTTTGCCAGCAGGCGCGTCGAACCGCCATCGGGTGGGACTGAATACAATGACTTTGAAATTGTGAAAAAGGACTATGAATTTCTGATTGGTCAGCGGTTTTCCGTGGAGGGAGAGATATACGTTGTTCGAGATCTGACCGGGGATGCAGAACACACCTATGTACGAGCCGGCTGCTCGGGCGAAAACCAGGACCCCAGAACTTTTTCGCTTCACGATGTGATCCAGTGGTTGCTGGTCGATGAGGAGATCGAACTGTCCAATCCAAACTATCTCGCAGCGAGGTAGTTTTCGCCAACCTGAACGAGTGGATCGTGCTCGGGTGCGCCCAACCAGGCGCAGTGTCCTGCTTCGCTCACCCGTCGCCTGAATCCGCATCGTTGGTTTGACCCCAATCTGGTCTGAATCGCCAGTTTCAACCCCCCCGCGCAGACCTGATCCAGCACCAGTACGTCGTTTTTCCTGACCCGTGACCGATCTGCTGATGGCAGGCTGAATTGGAACGACCCTTGCTAGGCATACGTGGGAATCATGCAGAAGGGATTCATCGAGAAGGTAATAGATGCTGAAAATTGAAAATCTGTCCAGGACATATGGCAACAGGGTCCAGGCTCTGGATGACGTCACCCTCGAAGTACCGCGCGGGATGTTTGGTTTGCTTGGGCCGAACGGTGCCGGTAAATCCACGCTCATGCGAACCATTGCCACATTGCAGATGCCAGACACCGGCAGCATCTCCTTCGATGACATCGATGTGCTTGAAGATCCGGTGCGACTGCGGCGGACGCTGGGATATCTGCCCCAGGAATTTGGCGCCTATCCGAGAACGTCTCCGGAAGTGATGTTGAATCACATTGCCGTGCTCAAAGGTATCGACGGTAAGAAGGCCCGCCGCGGGATGGTCGAACAGTTGCTGGTTCAGACCAATCTCTGGGACGTGCGCAAGAAGAGCATCGATACTTTTTCAGGTGGTATGAAACAGCGTTTTGGCATTGCCCAGGCGTTGATCGGCGAACCTTCCCTCATCATCGTCGACGAACCGACCGCCGGACTCGACCCGGTGGAGCGCAGGCGATTCCACAATCTTCTCACCAGGATCAGCGAGGATGTGGTGGTGTTGCTGTCTACCCACATCGTCGACGACGTGGCCGATCTCTGCCCTCGGATGGCCATCATGGGAGATGGCCGGATTCTGGTTGAAGGCGAACCGCAGGCACTGGTCGACAAGCTCAACGGGCGGCTCTGGTCGAAACGTGTCGGCATGGACGAAGCCCCGGTGCTGCGAAGATCGCTCCCGGTGGTTTCCACTCGACTCGTCGGCGGGCAGATGGAGCTGCGGGTGGTCGCGGAAGCAGAACCGGAAGGCGGGCTCACCCGGGTGGAGCCGACGTTGGAGGACGTCTACTTCGCGACGTTGCTGGGCCACGGTCTCAGCGTCGAGTTGGACTGAGCGGAGGTAGCATGTTCTGGGAGATTCTCCGTTTCGAATGTCGCTATCAATTGCGCTCGCCGCTATTTCTGGTCGTTGCCGGTCTCTGGTTCCTGATCGCATTCATGATCACCGGAAGCGAATCGGTGAGCGTTGGTGGTGTCGGCAACAACCTCAATCTCAATGCGAACTTCGCCATTCTGCAGATTCAGTACACGCTATCGATTCTGGGGATGTTTCCCGCCGTCGCTTTCGTGGCCGGTGCGATCACACGGGATTATGAGGCGAAAACAGCGCAGATATTGTTTGCAACCGGAGTGGGCGAACGCCGTTATCTGTTCGGGCGGTTTGCCGGTGGCGCCCTGTTCGCGGTTCTGATTGGGATCGCTGCGCTGCTTGGGACTCTGATTGGTACGCTGATGCCGTGGCTCGATCAGGAACGGATAGGTCCGTTCAGCCCGGCGCCTTACCTGTTCAGTCTCTGGGCGATCATCGTGCCCAATCTGCTGATCATCAGCGCTCTGTTTTTCTCTGTTGCGGCACTTACTCGATCAATGATGGCTGCATACGTGGCAGCGCTGGGATTCATGATCCTGTTCATCGTCCTGGCAAGCGTTACGGATCAGGAGACCATCGGAGTGATGGCTCTTGGTGATCCTTTCGGGATAGTCGCCTTTGGTGAGATCACCCGTTACTGGACGGTATTTGATCGCAACTTCGGTATGCCTGGAGTCACAGATACGCTGCTTTACAATCGCTTGATCTGGGCCGGCGTCAGCGTGGTGGCGTTGAGCCTGACCGCCTGGCGTTATCGCTTCAACCTGGCACCGGCACGGCGGCTGAGGTTACGCAGGAAACCCCGACATCACGCCGAGCCACCACCGACCCGGGCAGATTTGTTCAATGTTCGAGGCCGGCAGGGTTTGGGCGTTGATCTCGCTCAACTGTTTTCGCAATTGCACATGGATGTCCGGGGCATGACCCGAAGCATTCCTTTCTATGTGCTGCTGGCCTTCGGCATGTTGCAGGTGGTGGGTAGTTTCTACGGTGCAACCACTCAGTTCTTTGGTACGCCGATATATCCGGTGACTGGAATTCTGGTGACGGTGGTTGGAGGCAGCTTCAGCCTGGCGGTGATCATCATCTTGATCTATTACTCCGGCGAACTGGTCCATCGAGAGCGCCAGACGCTCACTCATGAAATTGTCGATGCCACCCCTTACTCCAATGTGATCATGGTGCTTTCCAAGGTCGGCGCTTTGTGGTTCGTGATCAGCGCGATGCTGCTGATCGTGATGTTGACGTCGATGCTGGTCCAGGTTGCAAACGACTACACCCGCTTTGAGATACCCGTGTACATAAAGGGACTTTTTGGGGTGCTGGGTGTCGGGTACTACCTGTTGTGCGTACCGGCGGTACTCATTCAGGTGCTATCGCCCAACAAGTTCATCGGCATGGTGATTTTTCTGGTTGTGTTTCTGGTTCTGCAGACGCTGCCGAGCCTCGATTTCGAACATTATCTCTATCGGTACACGTTGCCCGGCGCGCCATACTCAGGCATGAATGGTTACGGCCACTACGTCATCCCGCTGGTCAGTTATGCCGTCTACTGGACCGCCTTCGCCGGGCTGCTGATTGTTGTCGCACACCTTTTCTATCGGCGTGGTTATCCAGGCAGAATCAAGGACACACTGGCAGTGGCCCGGTCGCGCTGGAACAGCTCGGTGGCCGGTGTCTCCATTGTGTTGCTGGTAGTCTTTGGTGGCATGGGTAGTTGGATTTTCTACAACACGAATATCCTCAACGGCTACTTGACACAAGACGAGCGCGAAGCGCTAAGAGCCGACTACGAGAAAGCCTATAAGCCCTTCGAGCGGTTGCCACGTCCCGAGGTGATCGACATTGACATGCAAGTCGACATCTTTCCGGAGCAGCGACGCCTCGAATCCAGGGGTGAGGCGAAGATGGTCAACCGTAAGGACGAACCCATTGAAGTTTTACATCTGACGTTGTCCACTTTGTTGACTCTCAACAGCATCGCGATCGACGGTGCCACTCTGGCGGAGAAGGATGAGGTCCTGGGCTATTACCAGTACCGTTTCGATCCTGCGCTGGCCCCGGGTGCACAAACAGTCCTGAGCTGGGATCTCTCCTGGCTGAATGAGGGTTTTCCCAATACCAGAGCGACCAACCGGATCGTTGCCAATGGTACGTTTGTCGACAACTCGGAGATCATGCCGATCCCCGGTTACAACTCGGGTCGGGAGCTGAACGACAACAACGTTCGCCGCGAATTCGATCTGGGGCCTGTCGAGCGTATGCCGGAACTCGGAGATCCGGACTACCTGGGTATCAGTCAGTTCAACGTTGGCGAGCGGAGCGACTTCAAGGCGGTGGTCAGCACCAGCGAGGATCAGATCGCCATTGCACCCGGCTACCTCAGGAAGCAGTGGCTGGAGAACGGACGCCGCTATTTTGCTTATGAAATGGATGCACCCATATGGCCGTTTGTGTCGTTCTCTTCTGCGCGGTATGCGGTTGCAGAAGACAGTTGGAACGATGTGAAGCTCGAGGTGTACTACCATCCGGAGCACGACTTCAATATCGAGAGCATGCTGGAGAGCAGCAAACAGTCGCTGGATTACTTCACCAGAGAATTCTCGCCGTATCAGTATCGCCAGTTCCGGATTCTCGAGTTTCCGCGCTATCAGACCTTCGCGCAGTCATTCCCCAACACGATTCCATTTTCGGAGGCGATAGGATTTGTTGCGGATCTTCGTGACGACAAGCGCATCGACTACGTGTTTTACGTGACAGCACATGAGCTGGCGCATCAGTGGTGGGCGCATCAGGTCGTTGGCGCGCAGATGCAGGGTATGACCATCATGGTAGAAACCCTTGCTCAGTACTCGGCTCTGATGGTGATGGAAAGAGCCTTCGGAGCAGCCAGGATGCGTCGTTTTCTGAAATATGAACTCGATCGCTATCTGCAGGGCAGAGGTGGGGAGCTGATCGAAGAATTACCCCTCATGCTGGTGGAGAATCAGCCCTACGTTCACTATCGCAAAGGTAGTCTGGCCATGTACGCGCTGAAGGAGGCCGTTGGTGAGGCAGCCGTCAATCAGGCTCTTCGAAATTTCCTCGCGAAGTACGGGTTTAAAGAAAGGTCTTTTCCAACGTCGGTGGATCTGATCGATGAATTCAGAGCGGTCGCGGGAGCGGAGCAGCAATCGCTGATAACGGACCTGTTCGAGAAAATCGTGATCTTTGATCTGAAGGTGGAACAAGCAGACGTAGTGGAAAAAGATCAGGGGTTCGAGGTGACGATGACCGTCAACGCCCGCAAATTCGAGGCGGATGGCGCCGGTAAGGAAACGGAAGTAGCACTGGCGCAGAGTCTGGACATCGTGGTTTTTGCGGAAGGGTCGGATGAGCTTGGTGATACGGATCTGCCGGAACCGTTGCTGTTCGAGCATCCCCTCGTCACCAGTGGTGAACACACCTTCACTTTCATGGTCTCCGAACGACCGTCCAAGGTGGGAATCGATCCCTATATCAAGATGATTGACAGGAACCCCGACGACAATGTGAAGTCGCTGTGAGTCAGATCCGTTCCAACTGCCAGACGGTGACCTCCAGAGGTCGCTTGAGATAGAGCCCGCCACCTACGGCCACGAACTGATGCTCCAGCCGACGTTGGTACCACCTCACAGGCCTTGCGATCTGGGCATTGTCG
>QIDL01000585.1 GCA_003228415.1 Gammaproteobacteria bacterium
CCGATGTGTGATTCGTGACACGATGGCAGACGACGTCGTGAAGGAATCAGACGATGAATGATTCATCCCGAAAGAACGGTGCCTTCATCGGCGTTCTTCTCGTTGCCCTGCTGACAATCACTACTGGCACTGTATCCGCCGCAGAGAGCCGCGAAAGGGCGGTCGAAGGAGCGACCGTGGAGCGTGCTCAGGCCGTGCAGAAGAAGCCCGGCAGAACCAAGCTCGTGACGGCACCGCCCAATGCACCGCGTTACAAGTGCGAAGACGGTGAGTGCGTCTGCAAGGGAGTGCTCGATTGCAAGTCCCTCATCGATTCCGGATTCTGCAAAGGCAAAGACTTCTGGCAGGGCGAGGACCCTTCGGAAGGCGGTTGCGGTTAGGCCCGGTGCTATCGAGGGCTACCTGCGAGAACTACATGCAGGACATGTGTTTGGGACCCTGACACTCCAGCGCCCGCTCACCCCAGAGACTTTTCATATAGCCAACGATGTCTTGAGCCTGCTCAGCCGTTATCGTGCCCTCCCACGCTACCATGCGAGGCTCTCGCGGAGACCCTTTCATAATGATTTTCAAAAGGTTTTCGTCAGAATGATGCCAGGCGTGCTGTGAATCATTCAGGGCGGGCGCGTGAATGTAGTCGTTCCGTTTGAGGGAATCGGGGGCCGCAGCTTCACCAACAGCCTCTACTCCATGGCAGGACTGGCAATATTGCTGATAAAGCGGTTCACCGCGTGTTGCCACCGCCGGATCGGGAGCCTTGCCGGTCTCGGCCAGGGCCAGGCCGTAGATTCCGACCAGGACAAACAGAATTGCGCCTTGCATACATGCTTTCATAAAACCCTCATCGTGAAGTTACTGTCAGGAGACTCGCTGATCTGAGCCAAGTCACCTTCGCTGACCTCTCCGGTCGCTCATAATACGTTGTTATGAAATTCTTAGTTGTTCGGACCGCACAAAATGGATGCAATTCCGATTCAGTAAGCAAATAATATTTGCCTCGTACAAAACTCTGCGAGGAAGGGATTCATGGGGAATCAGATTAGCCGATTGTTGGGAGCCATGTGCCTGGTACGGTATTCAATCGGCACATTGGGTACCGTCGGCATACTGATGCTTGCAGGTTGCGGCCAGGAAACAAGCTCGTCAGACACCAACGGAGCAAATTCGACCGAAGCACCAGCACCGTCCTCATCGCGTACCGCGGCAGCGGCAGCCGATGTTCCGCGCAATTCCGAGCGCGAAGCCTATTTCGGCGATCTGCACGTCCACACCAAACTGTCTTTTGATGCCTATATTTTTGGAACCCGATCCACCCCGGATTCCGCCTATGAATACGCCAAGGGGCAACCCCTGGCGCATCCGGGCGGTTTCAGCATGCAGTTGGACAAACCGCTCGACTTTCTCGGTGTGACAGACCATGCCATGTACATGGGCATGCTGCCGGAGATGGACGTCGCAACCTCCACGGCCGGACAGCATCCGGCGGCTCGCGCCATGCGCGCCGCCAGCTCCCCGGCCGAGCGGATAGCCGCTTTTCAAGGTATGTTCCTCTACCTGAGTCAACAAATCGATGGCCCGGATGATCTGTTGGATGCCGGCGTGGTTCGTTCCGCCTGGCAGGACACGCTGGCAGCAGCCGAGCGCCACAATGACCCGGGCCGCTTTACCACCTTCGTCGCCTATGAATTCACAGCATCGGGTTCCGAGCAGGAGAATCTGCACCGTAACGTGGTGTTCCGCGGGATGGGGCCGGATCTGCCTTTCTCCAGCATGGATTCCAGCAATCCGGAGGACCTGTGGGACTGGATGGACGCTCAGCGCAACCAGGGCATCGAAGCCCTGGCAATACCGCACAATTCCAACGGCTCCGATGGTCTCATGTTCGAGTTGGCCCAGGTCGATGGTTCGCGCATGGACAGCGCCTATGCCGAACAACGCATGCGCAACGAACCGCTGGTGGAAATTACTCAGGTGAAAGGAACGTCAGATACCCATCCGCTGCTCTCACCAAACGACGAGTGGGCGGACTTCGAGTTGATGGAGGTGAAGGTGGCGACGGCCATACCGAGTCGGCCGCAGGGCAGTTATGTGCGCGAAGCACTGCGTAATGGCCTGCTGATGGAAGCGTCGGAAGGATACAACCCTTACCGCTTTGGTCTGATCGGCTCGTCCGATACCCATGTCGGCGCCGGCTCTTTCGATGAGTCGAACTACTGGAGCAAGGTCGGGATCGTGGATGCCACGCCGGTTCAGCGTGGCTCCGTGCCGATGCCGGAACCCGACGCAGAAGGCAATAGATACGCGGGTGGGGGTATTGCCACCTTTGAAACCTGGGGCGCATCGGGGCTTGCCGGGGTCTGGGCGGAAGCGAATACGCGCGACGATATTTATGACGCCTTTCGGCGCAAGGAGACCTTTGCTACTTCAGGGCCGAGGATGCGCGTTCGTCTGTTTGCAGGATATGGATTGGATGAGATCGACATGCGTTCAGCCGACGGGGTAACGCAACTGTATGCCCGCGGGGTACCAATGGGTGGCGACCTGCTCGGTGCCGATGGGCAGTTTCCGGTCTTTTTCGTGTCGGCCTCGCGGGATCCGGCATCTGCACCGCTGCAGAGATTACAGGTGATCAAGAGCTGGGTTGCTGGCGGTGAGTCCCATGAACGGGTATTCGATGTTGCCTGTTCCGACGATCTGGCTGTGGATCCGAGCACCCATCGCTGTCCCGACAACGGTGCCCGTGTAGACATCACCGATTGCAGCATCAGCGAAGGACTGGGAGCCGCCATGCTCTCGAGCTTCTGGCGCGATCCAACCTTCGATCCAGGCGAGCGGGCGTTGTACTACGTGCGGGTGCTGGAGAATCCAACCTGTCGCTGGTCTACCTGGGATGCGATCCGCGCAGGCGTGGCGCCTCGTGAGTCTCTGCACGCGACGATCCAGGAACGGGCCTGGTCTTCGCCGATCTGGTATGTGCCGTGAATCCTCATTGACTGTGCTGAGGCAACCGCCTCCCATGTTGCGCGCGCGTCGTCGGGCACCGAATCACAGGCCTGTTGGTTAACGCGCGGCATCGGCGTAAATCGCAGGCAGTCGGCGGGGTAACGATGAGATATCCGCGATCACCTCGTAGCTGATGTCCTGGCACATTTCTCTCAGGTATTCGTGACCTTGGGCGTCCACGGTGATCAGAAACGGTACGATGCCATCTACCTTTCCTTCGATCAATGCCTGCCGGGTGTCTCGTATGGCGTACTCCCGCTCCGAAGCCTCCCGGCCGTAGCCGAGGTCCTGGGGCCGGCCATCAGAGACCAGCATCAGGATCCTGACCTTGGCGGGATAGTCGATGAGCTTTGCGCGCGCATGTCGAATCGCGGCGCCCATGCGGGTGGACCGCCGGGGCTCGATCTGCCCGATACGTCCTTTCGTCACGTCATCGAGTTTCTCATCGAGTTCCTTGATGACGTGGAACTCGACGTTGTTTCGTCCGTAGCCGGAAAAACCGTACACGCCATAAGCATCGCCTATGGCTTCCAGCGCCTCGATCATCAGCACTGTGGCTTCCTTCTCGACGTCGATGATGCGAGCAGGTCCGTTCACCGCATCCCGGAATGGTTCTCGAGCATCCAGCGCTTCATCGGTGGATCCCGACATGTCCAACAACAAGGCTACGGCAACGCTGCGCTCCACCTTGTCGCGGCGGCTGTAAAACCGAGCCGAAGGCCCCGCACCCGCTTTTTTGTCGATCTGAAACTCTATGGCCTGATCGAGGTCGATCTCATGCCCGTCTTCGAGCCGTTTCAGCTTGCGGTGAACTTCCGGTCGCAGCAGCTCGAACTGATAGCGGGTCTCCGCCACCAGGTTGTGGTAGCGGTGCAATGTCTGGTCGTAGTAGTCGAGATCACCGGGGTTGGCCGGCCGCTGGCCCAATCGACACCAGCCTTTTCGGTAGTCGTTTGC
This sequence comes from Gammaproteobacteria bacterium, assembly GCA_003228415.1. Lineage (GTDB taxonomy): Bacteria > Pseudomonadota > Gammaproteobacteria > Pseudomonadales > Azotimanducaceae > SZUA-309. The sequence goes on from QIDL01000585.1 coordinate 3,961, forward strand.
ACGAAAATCCCACTCATCGTAGTAGCACCATTCCACAATAGTGGATTCCTCCTCGGCCACTTCATCGGCCTCGGTGTCGGTCCCACCGGCATCCAGGCCTGCTTCGATGGCTTCCATGTCCGCTTCTTCCTCTGGTTCTTCCACGGATTCCAGCGGGGCATCGAGGCTCGATTCGCCCGCCCTTCCGACATCGGGAGAGGTTGAAGACCGAACGGTCTCAGCATTGAACTCGCCACGAAACAGCGGTCCCGGTGGCGGTTCGAATGGCATCTCGATCCCATCCGGCCAGTTTTCGACAGGAGGCAGGCTCGAACCATACGGGATGTCGGCGGCTTGGCCGGGAATCCAGATACCCTCTGCAAGCCGCGATGGAACATTGGGAATCGTCTCGGAGATATCGTACAACAGGGCCGCAGCCTCGACCGAATCGTGCACAGTGGCATCTGAATTCCGGACGATTCCAAGGATGCCGAGCGCGTGCGCCAGGGTGGCCATGTAGCACCTCGGCCAACGGATGGCTTCCGGACACGCCAGGGAGGCGCGCAGCAGATTTTCGATGAAGGCCTGCCGCAGCCCGAGAGTCTGCAATTCCGGGCGTTGCTCTACCGCATGCCTTTGCACCCGGCGCAACGAACGGCTGAGCCCCGGATACTCCTCCACGAGACAAACCTCCACACGAGCGTCTTCAACCAGGGCAAGCAAACCCTCCATCAGCAGCCGTTCCGGGAACAGCGCCAGGAAACGCTGCAGATTGCTTGCACCGGTGATACCGGCCGGTAAGCTTTTCTCGCGTAGCAAAGTGCTGGACTTCAGGTAGTGACCGTGGTCCCCATATCGATACTCGAAGGAGCCGAAGGTGAAGCGGCCGGTCTGGTGGGCGACGCTGACCTTGTAAGCTTGCAGATTGGCCCTCCGGTCGCCGAAATCATCCATGGCCGGAGGCAGGTAAACGACCTCGCCCTCGTCGACCTGCACCTGGGAGTACCTTCCGTGATCGTTCACGCCGGTAATGTGCAAGCGAACGTCATCGCCCCCCAGGGCTTTCCCATAGAGCTGCAGCACTCCTGCCACGCTTTCAAACTGCACGCTCCCCGACAGCGCCGAGAGGATCTCTTCGGCATAGGCAGAGTCGATCCGGAAGTAGGCTTGTGTCGTCTTGTCCCCGTGGACCTCCAGCAGCGCGAGACCGGATTCCAGCCACAGTGTCATGGATTGAAGATCAGAGAGCCGCTTCCTGACGACACCGGCGGATCTCAGAAACTCCGCCGCAACAGTGGGGTTTTTCAGGGCCAGCTGCCCGGCAAGATCGACCAGCTTATGGTGCTCGGGGGTGTCTATCTCAGCCAACGAGTCACACAGATCGGTAAGCAGCCCATGAGGCTGTTCTCTGGTGTCTGTGCAGATTCGATGGATCAGAACCAGGAGAGGCGATCTCGTGTTCGCGGCGATCCCGGCCAGCTGCGTGGGTCCCTTCTCGAACAGCAACGTTGCGTGGATCCAGGAATTGCGCGCGACGAGCATGCCCAGGTCGAGGAAGGCTGTCAGCACCTCTTGCGGCACCTTGTTGCGCAACGTCGAAGCCTGGGTCAGACAGCGCGCTGCTGTTTCTATGGAATGCAGAGAAAGTTCGCGAAGGATATCCGCCAGCTGAAATACCGCTTCGGTCGGCAGGAGGGCAAACAGCCTGGTGCTTCCCTCATAGAAAGATGCGGCGAGTCCGATAGACTTCCAACTGCCGCCGCAGAGCCGGCTTCCCCGATCTGCCCAGGATGCGAGTTGGTCTGCTTCCAGATACGGCAGCACCTGTGGCGCAGCGAGCATGAAAGCCGAAGCCACTCGAGGCGACCGGCTGGCGAGATCCATGCAGTGGTCACACCACTGACCAAGTTGGCTGTCATCGAGATTCGGCGCGAGAACATGAGCGGCATCGATGAACTGCTCGGCGAGAAGCGCCTGAATCTCACCCAGCGGAGCGGTGCTTCGTTCGATGAGCTGTTGCTTGCCGGTCATTCTCCGAAGATCGAATCGACCACCTCGTGCATGGCCCCTTGAACTTCCTTATCGTCGGTGAGGGCCCAGACTATTGCCGTTTCACAAGCCCGTAGCGGAGTGATCCCATCCGCGACCAGCTTGCCCGCATAGACCAGTAGACGTGTTGAAACCCCCTCGCTGAGACCATGAGCCTTCAGATGGCGAACCTTCTCGGCGAGCTTTGCCAGGTCCCGGGCGATGGGGGCCGGACAGCCGGACTCGTTCTGTACGATTTCCGCTTCCTGATCACGGCTCGGATAGTAGAACTCCAGAGCGATGAAGCGTTGTCGTGTCGAGTGCTTGAAATCCTTCAATACCGATTGATAGCCGGGGTTGAAAGACATGACCAACAGGAACCCGTCAGCCGCCTCCAGCAGTTCACCGCGCTTCTCTATCGGCAGCATGCGCCGATGATCGGCCAGCGGGTGAATGAGAACGGTCGTGTCTTTGCGAGCCTCGACAACCTCATCCAGGTAGCAGATGGCACCCACCTTGACGGCCCGGGTGATGGGACCATCTATCCAGCGGGTCTCCTCACCCTCCAGCAGGTAGCGCCCGACCAGGTCCGAGGCTGTCAGGTCCTCGTGACAGGCAACTGTAATCAAGGGCACGCCTTCTTCATCACGGTTGCCGATGTGGCGATGAAGACGCCAGGACATGTATTCCACGAAGCGGGTTTTGCCACATCCGGTAGGACCTTTCAGCAACACGGGGATGTGCTGCCGGTAGGCGGATTCAAACAGAGCCACCTCATCGGCGATCGGCAGATAATAGGGTTCCTCCATGATGCGGAACTCTTCGATCTCCATTCGCCGGAATTGCTGCTGCATGGGATTCCTGATATTCGGCTGGGGATCCTCTAACTGTCGTTGAAGACCCTGCAGCCGGTCGCAGGAGGATAAAGGATGATGAGGAGCGCGGCGCAATCAATTCTTGATCTGGTTGATATCGATCAAGAAATAGGCGGAATTCCTCGGGTCCTTGTTGTGGAAGGCGTTCATCCGTGTAATGGTTTTCCTGTCTGAAATTGCCAGTTAGATAGCGTATTCGCGGATTACCGGCGAATGCGGCTAATAAGAGAGGTAACCATGTTCACGATATCTTTGAATATTGAAGCAGACAAACTCAAAGAGCTCGCCAAGAAGAATAAATCAAAGAAGAAAAGGACTTCCAAGGCGGCACAAGCCCAGCGGAGTACGAAGCAGGACTCCGAGGAACCGGAAGAGCAGGCGGACCTCGAAACTTAAACTGCGCGGAGGCTACCTACCATGGCTACCAACGCGTCGGGAGCCGAGTTTCAGCGCCTGGCGCCGATCGACGCCGGTCAGCGATTAGAAGAGATTCTCTCCCGCCCGTATGAATATCGAAGCTGGGAAGACGTCTATCGTGAAGAGTGGACCTGGGACGAAGTAGTCCATGTATCCCATCTTCGCACCAACTGCATTTCAGCTTGCTCGCTGGATGCCTACGTCAAGGACGGGATAGTCTGGCGCGAGGAGCAGAACGCCAATTACCCTCAGGCATTCGAGGACGTTCCCGATTTCAATCCTCGAGGCTGTACCGCCGGCTGCGCCTACTCCGTGCAGATGTACGATCCCACCCGAATACGCTACCCCCTGAAACGAGCCGGCGAACGCGGATCGGGGCAATGGCAACGCGTTTCCTGGGACCAGGTCACCGAGGAGTTGGCAGACAAGCTGCTGGACGTGATCACGGAATATGGTTCGGACACCATCATCTTCGATCAGGGAACCACCAACATCGACAACGGTGTCGGCTCGACTATGGAGGGCCACCTGTTCAACGGTGGCCTCGCGGCGACCACCATCGACTCCTGGGCGGGTGTCGGGGATCTGCCCGTGGGATTGATTCAGAGTTGGGGTACCTACATGAGCGAAGGGACCGCCGATGACTGGTTCCTCTCGGATTACATACTCATCTGGCTGGGCAATCCGAGCTATACCCGTGTGCCCGATGCACACTTCATCTGGGAGGCGCGCTACCGGGGCGCCAAGGTGGTGACCATTGCACCGGACTTCAGCCCTTCCACCGTGCACGCCGATCGCTGGCTCAACGTTCGCATGGGCACCGATGCCGCTCTGGCGCTCGGTCTGGTGAATGTGATTCTCGAAGAAAATCTACACGATGCGGAATATATCAAGGAGCAGACCGATCTGCCTTTTCTGGTGCGTGCCGATACCGGGCGATTTCTACGCGAGAGCGACGTGGAGGAAGATGGCGCAGACGATGAGTTTTACTTCTGGAATGCGCTGAACGGCCGCAAGACCCTGGCCTCCGGCACCTGGGGCTCGGAGGAAATGACCCTCGAGTTCGGTGAGGATGAAGACCCGGCCCTCGAAGGCGTTCACAGGGTGCGACTCGCCGATGGCAGGCGGGTACGGGTAAGGACGGTGTTCGAGATGCTGCGTGAGCATGTCAGAGCTTATCCACCGGAGCGAGTCGCGGAGATTACCGGTATCGCGCCAGGAAATATCCGGCGGGTAGCCAGAGAAATGGCCGCGGTGAAATCGGCCATGATCTTCTCCTCCTGGGGCGCCTGTAAGCACTATCACTCCGACCTGTTCCAGCGTGGCATGGTGTACCTGATGGCGCTGACGGGTAACTCGGGCGGCAAGCCCGGATCGGGAATCAAAGTATCGACCTGGTGGCCGATGCCAGGGCAGACGCTCAGTACCGGTAGCGCGCGCATGCGTACCGAACCACCGCCCAAGCTGCCCATCGACGAGATCCAGATGCAGGATCTCTCGAAGCTGATGTTCGAGGCCACCGGCAGCATGCAGGCAACGCCCCTCATCCCCTGGCTGTATGCACATGATCCGAAGTGGCGGGAAATTGCGTCGCGCGACGCTTACGCCGACCCGGCGCTGAAACGGCCGGTTTCGGAGTACATGACGGAGATCCTCGACAAAGGTTGGCAACCCATCTGGCCCAAACCACCGAAGAAGCCCAGATTCTTCTACTTTTCCGGGCCCAATCCGCTGCGCCGCTGGCCCAACTCGAAAACCATTCGCGAGAGCCTGTGGCAGGAAATCGACACCATCGTCACCTGTGATTTCCGCATGTCCACGTCGGGCATGTGGGCGGACTACATCCTTCCTGCCTGTGGCTACTACGAGAAGCCAGGCATCAAGTACGTGCAGTCCTATCTGCCTTACGTGGTGGTGGGCGACCGCGCTGTGCCACCGCTGTACGAGTCGAAACACGAGTGGGACATCATTCTGCTGCTCGCGAAGAAAATTCAGGAACGCGCCATCGCCCGAGGCATAGACAGCTTCACGGACGTATTCGGCACCGAACGGCCCCTGTCCACCATTTGCGATGAGATTACCGCCGACGGGGTCTATGTAGAGGGCGAGGAAGGCGAGACCGCGGCGCTGGATTACATACTCCAGTACTCACCGATCACCAAGGCCAGCGATCTGGGAGAACAGCCCTGGTCCAAGGCGGTGGAAGAGGGAATGGTCGAGATCAAGGCCATCGATTCCGTGCACCTTGCTCTGGGCCTGAACGCGGTGATGAGCGATTTCGATTACAGCGAGCCGCTGAACCAGTTTGCCTGGTTCATCAAGCACAAGAATCCCTGGCCCACACTCACCGGTCGCCAGCAGTTCTATATCGACCACGAGTGGTTCCTCGAGGTGGGCGAAGAGTTCGTGGTGCACAAGGAGCCGGTAGCAGCCGGCGGCGACTATCCGCTGCGGCTCACCGGAGGTCACACGCGCTGGAGTCAGCATGCCATATTTCGCGCCAATGAGACCCTGCTGCGGCTGCAGCGGGGTGGGCCGGTTGCCTACGTCAGCGAAACGGACGCTGCGCTGCGCGGGATTGCCGATCACGACCAGATCCGCGTCTACAACGATGTCGGTGAGTTCGTGCTGAGGGCGAAGGTGTCTCCGTCGGTACAACCCGGTGAGGTAATCTGTTACCACGCCTGGGAGTCGTATCAGTTTCCCGACGGCAACAACCAGAACCACGTGGCCGCCAGCCCCTTGAAACCCACCAATATGATTGGCGGATACGGACACCTGCAGTACCGAGGCGCCTACATGAGCATGAACAACGTGCCCAAGGAAGTCGCGATTGATATTCAAAGAGTGGAGCAGGCTGTGTAATGGTGGTCGCATCGAATCTGGCAGTCCACCGCGTTGATGCAGAACTGGACGATCTGTTGTCGCCGGATGCTCCGGCCTGGGACGAAGCCGAAGAAAGTGCCATCGCCCTGGTACCCACACCCCTGGAACGACAACCGTCCGCCTATGTTCAGGCCGCCTGGCAGGACAGAGCCCGCGGTGAAGTGAGCGAGGTGCGGGTTCGTGCCGTCGCCAATACCGATGCCGTGACCCTGCGCCTGGAGTGGGGTGCGGAGCGACCGCAGCGCCGGATCGACGATGTGAATGTCTTCTCGGACGCCTGTGCAGTACTGTTTCCCGAAGATGGTCAAGAGGCCGATCTGGATACCATGGGCAGCCCGGAGCAGCCGGTGCTGGCATGGTTCTGGCGCGCAGGCAGCGACGAGCCTTTTTCCATCACTGCAAAAGGTCTGGGCACGGTGGAACGTACCGGCGAGCACCCGCTGAGATGCCGTTCCCGCTGGGCTTCTGGCCGATGGCGGGTGGTGCTTGCGCAACCCTTTGCCCCACCGATCCAACCCGCCGGAACCGTTCCCATAGCCTTCGCAGTCTGGTCAGGCGCCGTGCAGGAGCGGGCCGGCCTCAAGTCCTATTCGGGACGGTTTCACGAACTGCGTTTCGATCATGAGTGATATCCAGATCCATCAACCAACCCATCAGCCAGCCCACCAGTTCGCGATGGTATTCGATCTCAACAAATGCCTGGGCTGCCAGACCTGCACTGTGGCCTGCAAAACCCAGTGGACCCGTGGTTCCGGCATGGAGGCGATGTGGTGGAACATCGTCAACACGATGCCGGGGCGGGGCACACCCAGAAATGCCTTCGAGTTGGGGGGTGGTTACCAGGACGGCAAGCCATTGCCCGGAGAGCTGCCGGGCAAGCGGGATTGGGGTGAGGCGTGGGACTTCGAGTACGAAAACGTGTTCTTCAAGAGCGATGGGCAGGGCGGCGACTACCTCAGACCTCGCGAGCATGATGGCGCCACGCCCGAATGGGGCCCGAACTGGGACGAGGACATTGGAGGCGGTGAGTATCCGAATTCCTTTTTCTTCTACCTGCCCCTGGTGTGCATGAACTGCAGCAACCCGCCGTGTCTGGAGGCTTGCCCGCGGGACACGATCTATCGGCGTGAGGAGGACGGAATCATCCTCATAGACGAAGAGCGCTGTCACGGATATCGATTCTGTATAGAAGCCTGTCCCTACAAGCGAATCTATTTCAACGAGCAGCGAGCCATCGCCCAGAAGTGCATTTCCTGTTACCCGCGGCTCGAGGAGGGTGTCGCCCCGGCATGTGTGCGCCAGTGTCCAGGCCGGATGCGGCATGTCGGTTATCTGGACGATCCCGCAAGCCAGGTGAGTAAGCTGGTGCACCAGTGGCAGGTGGCGCTGCCTCTGCGCCCGGACTTCGAGGTGCAGCCCAACGTATTCTACATACCACCCTCCATGCCTCTCGCCTTCGACGATGAAGGAGAGTTTGACGACGATGCTTCGCGGATACCCATGGAGGATCTGCGGCGGCTGTTTGGTGGTGGGGTTGACCGGGCCCTGACAATTATCGAGGACGAGCGCAGCAACGTGGCTGCAGGCGGTCAGTCGGAGCTCATGGATATTCTAATTTCCCGCAACTGGCAGGATATGCTGGGACCCTTTACCCAGGATCCCGGTGTGCTGAAACGCCCACCGTCGGGCGACGGGGGTTGAGACCCGCCCTGCCCCATCGGCGAGCGGCGGGCAAACGAAGCGAACTCTACGGATGTCTGGCCGAGCTGTTGAGCTACCCCGGCCCGACGCTTCAATGCGCGTGCGCCAACGGCGGACTGCAGGCCAGACTCGGCGAGCTGGTACGGGGATTGCCTTACACCATTTCGACCGGCGCCCTGGCGGGATGCAACCAGACCACGTTGCTGGAGAGCGAGTATCTGCGGCTGTTCGAGCTTCCTGTCGACGGATCGACCTGCCCGCTGTACGGCGGGCTGCATGCCGGGGATCGCAATCAAGTCATGCAGGAGCTGGTGCGGTTCTACCGTCACTTCGGTCTCAGCACGGCCAACGCGTCGACCCGGGACTTACCGGACAGCATCCCCACGGTGCTGGAGTTCCTGCAATATCTTGCCTCGAGAGAGGCGGACGCGCAGCACGATGAAGAGGCACGATCCTTCCGGGCCGCACAGCGCGATCTCCTCGAACGCCACCTCAACCAGTGGACAGAGTCGATCGTCAACCAGCTGATACCGAGGAAGCCGCTGGCCTTCTACGAAACCGCTGTATCCCTGCTGCGGGATTTCGCGGCCGCGGAGCTTGCGGAATTTCATGCCGAAAGTCGGTAAACCGGATAGACGCCGATCCTGAGAAGCACTACTCGATGATGTTCCTCGTGATGCCCATATGTGTAGCAATACCCACTACTTCATCACCCGGGTTCAAATAAAATGCGGAGGACCACAAGTTAGCAACATGGAACCCAACACCTTGCGGGGTGCCAGTGAGTATCAAGGTTTTGGCGGGAACCGCCTCACAGGCGGTGAGCTTGAGTGTCTCTGTCTGGTGGTAGTATTTTGTGTCGCAATCGTTGAGTGCTTTGTTGACGACATCTGTGGGTGGCCAGATCATCATCCCGGCTTTGTCGCGCTGGCGTAGTTCACCGTTCACGTACAGGCTCAATTCCAGGTCACGATAAAATGCGTCCGCATTTTCGTGTATGACAAGCAAAGGGCCGATGGGTAAGCGGGTTGCGCCGCCTTTGCTTTCTGGAAAACCGGTAGTACCCATGGGTGCATCGAAATCGAGTTGTGAGACCAATGCCCAGCGTTCTGTGAAATCTCCGCACAAAACGTACCCCAGCCTGCTGGGTTTATTCAGGCTGTAGTCATTCAGGGTCACGGCGCAACAATTCAATGCCAGCGAATCCGATGTCGTTAAAAACGTCAACGCCATCGCTGTAACGGCCTGCGACGATTTGCCCCTCAATGCCAGTAGAGGTAGTGGCCGTCACCAGGATCACTTCGCCTTGTAGCGTGCGTGCAAACGTAACGGCTGCCTCCTCAGGTGCCATCTCAACTCGAGCACCCGGGTCGCCGTCCATCACTTCATCAAAAATGGGATGAGATACCCACCAACCGGCGATGGCGACGCCAACCGTTATGACGACGAGAACACCAACGAGAATAGAAAAGGCCGTTTTCACAAAGATTTTTGCACCACCATTCGTATTCATGCAACCAGGAGTGAATCGAAAATACAAGGCACGGCAACACCATTGTCGATCCGCCGAGCGAGAAGCTCAGAGCTGGCGTTGAGCATTTGCTCAACCTAGTGTAATACTGGCCGGAGACTGATGTACGGACAGCGCAGAACCAGCAACACCTGATTGGAGAGACAACGTGAAGATTACTTGTTTAATCGCCTTAGCGGTTATGGGAGTTTCAGCATCGATTGGCGCCCAGGCAGATGGCAAAGATTCCGACACTGCTGCTGACTTTGTCGATCAGCCTTACCTGCTGCTCGCTGCAAGCGAAAATCGACAGGATAGAAGACAGGAACGCGGTCGGTCGGACGAACGCCAGGACAAGCGAGACTGCCGCCAGGAAGAGGGGCGGGTGGGTAAGGACAAGAGAGAGTGCAAGCAGGAAGAAGTCCGGGATGGCGTGCGCGGCAATCGCGGCGGCGATGACCACGACGATTCCGCGACTTGAAGTTAGGCGGCAAATGAAGTTCGGAATATTCGCAGGAACAACAGACTACGCGGCGGCGCCGCACGAACTGGCTCTGGCCTGCGAGGAGCGCGGCTTCGAATCTTTCTGGGTACCGGAGCACACCCACATACCCGCAAGCCGCGAATCACCGTATCCCGGCGGTGGCGACCTGCCAGCCGACTACTCGCATCTGCGGGATCCCTGGGTGTCGCTGGCGTCCGCCGCCGTCGTTACCAGCAAGATTCTGTTGGGTACGGCGGTTTCGCTGGTGGCAGAGCATGATGCCATCGTGCTTGCCAAGCAGATCGCTTCGGTGGATCAGATCTCCAATGGCCGCGTCATTCTGGGCATTGGCGCAGGCTGGAACGAAGAGGAGATGCGCCACCACGGTGTGGATCCAGCCAGACGCTGGAAGGTTGTGCGTGAGCGGGTCGAAGCCATGAAGGAGATCTGGACCCAGGACGAGGCAACTTATCACGGTGAGTTCGTGAACTTCGATCGTATCTGGTGCTGGCCAAAACCCGTGCAGCAACCTCACCCACCGATTCTGATGGGTAGCGGCACCCCACAAGGCCGCAAACGGGTCATCAGGTATTGTGACGGCTGGTTACCCTTCCCTGTGCCGAATCTCGAGGATCAGATGGAGGATCTTGCCGGGCTGGCCACGGCCGCAGGCCATGATCCTGCAGCATTTCCTGTCTCGGTGCTCTCGGCTCGGGCCAGAGAAGATGAGCTGACTCGCCTGCGCGACCTGGGTGTGGAGCGCGCCATCCTCTTCGCACCTGCGAAACCACTCGAAAAGCTGCTGCCCCGACTGGACCACCATGCGCAACTCATCGCCAGGCTCGCGAGCTGAAAACAATATGGGTCAGAGTTCGATCCCGTACAGTGGTAACTCCGTCGTCAGCTTCTTGTGCCTCAGCGCAAAGCTCGTATTGACGGTGCGCACAACGGAGATCTGCATCAGCACGCTGCTCAGGAAGTGCTCGTAGGCCGCCATGTCCGTCGCCACGATCTTCAACATGTAGTCGTACTCACCACTGGTCATGTAACACTCGAGCACTTCCGGCGCCTGTTCGATCGCCTGGTCGAACTCATCGAGCGTTGCCGCGTGGTGACTTTCGAGGGAGACGTGCGCAAACGCCAGAATGCTCAAGCCTACCTGCTCAGGCGCCAGTAACGACACGTACGAACCGATCACCCCTTGCTCCTCGAGCGCTCGAACGCGGCGCCAGCACGGTGCCGTCGACAACGCCACCCGATTCGACAGCTCACGATTCGACAAGCGGCCGTCGAGTTGCAGCTCGTGCAGGATGGCCACGTCGATTCGGTCCATGTCTCACTCTCGATAACTTATCGCTCTAAACCGTATTTTACGAAATATTGTTGCTCTAATAAAGTCTCAACCAGCAATTTAGTAACGAAATTGCCCATGTTCGGTAGTATTGTGGATTCCATGAGCGAACCGGCCTTTAACAGTGACGCGCACGTCGTTCGAATCGATGGTGAGAGCCTGAGCCTCGACGATGTCGTAGCTGTCGCGCGCCACGGCGCGCAAGTAGAGATCACGGACGATCCGACGATCTGGCGCCGCATGGATGCATCCGTTGCCTACATCACCCGTACCGCCAACGCCGGCGACCCGACCTACGGCGTCACCAGCGGATTTGGCGGCATGGCCAATGTGGTGATCGGCCCCAACCAGACTTCGGCGCTACAGACCAACCTCATCCGATTCATGAAATCCGGCGCCGGTGAGCGCCTGCCCGATGAAGACGTTCGCGCGGCGATGCTGCTTCGAGCCAACTCGCATCTGAAGGGTGCGTCCGGTATCCGGGGCGAGATCGTCAAGCGTGTCGTTCTATTTCTCAACGAACAGGTGACGCCGCACGTGCGCTCGCTCGGTTCGATCGGCGCCAGCGGCGATCTTGCCCCGCTGTCGAACATTGCCGGGGCAGTCCTCGGTCTCGATCCCTGTTTCCAGGTCGATTTCCGCGGCGAGGAGATGGACTGCATGACGGCCCTCAAACGGCTGCGCCTCAGACCGATCACGCCAGGACCGAAAGAAGGCCTTGCGATGATCAATGGTACGTCCGCCATGACCGGCATCGCCGCTAACTGTGTCTACGACGCGAGGCTGATGCTGTCGCTGTCGCTGGCGGCCCACGGGCTCATGATCCAGGGTCTACGCGGCACAAACCAATCATTCCACCCATACATTCATCAGCTCAAGCCGCACGCGGGACAGATCCAGGTGGCCCGCATGATGCGGCGCCTGCTCGACGGCTCACAGCTGGTCCGGGACGAGTCGGATGGCCAACATGAATATCAAGGCGACCGGCCGATTCAGGACCGCTACTCGCTGCGCTGCCTGCCGCAGTATATGGGGCCGATCGTCGATGGCCTGAGAACCATCTCGAACCAGGTCGAGGTCGAGATGAACAGTGCCAACGACAACCCGCTGATCGACCCGGAGCTGGGCGTTTCCTTCCACGGTGGCAACTTCCTTGGTGAGTACATCGGCATCGCCATGGACCAGCTACGCTACTTTCTGGCGCTGTTGGCGAGACACCTCGACGTTCAGATCGCGCTCCTGATGACACCGGAATTCAGCAACGGTCTGCCGCCGTCGCTGGTGGGCAATGCGTCGCGAAAAGTGAACATGGGATTGAAGGGGCTGCAGATCTGTGGCAACTCGATCATGCCGCTACTGTGCCACCTCGGCAATTCGCTCGCCGACCGTTTTCCGACACACGCCGAACAGTTCAACCAGAACATCAACAGTCAGGGTTTCGGGTCTGCCAATCTGGCGCGGCAGTCCGTGGACCTGTTCAGACAATACATTGCCGTAGCCCTGATCCACGCTGTGCAAGCCGTCGACCTTCGCACGTTCAATCTCTACGGTCACTACGACGCCGCGCTATGCCTGTCGCCTGGCACGGTCGATCTATACCAGGCGGTCAGGGACCTGGTGAAACCGGACACCGGATGCTTCGCGCCCCTGGTGTGGAATGACGACGAGCAATCGATGGAGGCGTTTATCGAGACGATCGCCAGAGATCTCGAGTCGGGGGGCAGGATCGCCGCCGTGGCGAAAGCGTTCGAGCCTTCAAGTTGAGCCGTCATGGCCAGGGGTCCGAGAGCCTGCTCTGAGGTGGGCTGATCAACCACACCGCCAGGTACGATGAGAACGGACGTTTTCGTCACCTCGGCTCAACGCCACCCGCACAGCGCCAGTCATCCCCTACCAACGGGCCCGGTAGCATTTCCAACCCATCGATCAATATAATGGCCGTCATTGGAGAGGGATCATTCATGACTGAAGTACCAGCGTCTGCCAGAGACGGGGCCGATCTCGGGTTCGATCCGGATGCCTTGCGGGAAAAGTATCGCCAGGAGCGGGACAAGCGCCTGCGCACCGATGGCAATGAGCAATACGTCGAAATCAAAGAAAGCTACGGTCACTATCTGGAAGATCCCTATGTGGAGCCGGGATTCGTCCGCGATCCGCTGACCGATGAGGTCGAAGTTGCCATCATCGGGGGTGGGTTTGGTGGTTTGTTGGCCGGCGCACGGCTACGGGAAGCCGGGGTGGAAGATCTGCGTATGATCGAAAAGGGCGGCGACTTCGGCGGCACCTGGTACTGGAACCGTTATCCGGGAGCGGCTTGTGATGTAGAATCCTACGTCTATCTGCCCCTCCTCGAAGAACTCGGCTACATCCCCAAACAAAAATACGCCGGCGCACCCGAAATTCTGGCCCATAGCAAAGCCATCGGCCGCCACTTCGATCTCTATGAGAACGCCTGCTTTCAAACCGAAGTGACCGAGATGCGCTGGGATAACGAGACCGCTCATTGGATCATTCAAACCAATCGCGGTGACGCCATGCGCGCCCGTTATGTAGTGATGGCGAACGGTCCATTGCATCGGCCGAAACTGCCGGGAATTCCAGGCGTGCAAAGTTACAAAGGACACTCTTTCCACACCAGTCGCTGGGACTACGACTACACCGGCGGCAGCTCCGATGGCGGCCTCGACAAGCTCAAAGACAAGCGGGTTGGCGTCATCGGCACCGGCGCCACCGCCGTCCAATGTGTACCGCACCTGGCGCAGGGCGCGAAAGAACTCTACGTCTTTCAACGCACGCCTTCGTCGATCGACGTGCGTAACAATCGACCCACCGACCCCGAATGGGCCGAGAGTCTGGAGCCCGGTTGGCATAAACACCGGATGGATAACTTCAATACCCTGGTCAGTGGCGGCTTTGCCGAAGAAGATCTGGTCAACGACGGCTGGACAGACATCATTCGCAATCTGCTGCTCATGGTGCAGCACAAGGATAACGAGGAGATGACGCCCGAGGTGCTGATGGAAACCATGGAGCTGGCCGATTTTCAGAAGATGGAATCGATCCGGGCGCGGGCCGAAGAGATCGTCAATGACCCGAGTACTGCCGAATCACTGAAACCGTACTATCGGCAGTTCTGTAAGCGTCCGTGCTTCCATGACGAATATCTGCCGTCATTCAACAGGCCCGGGGTCACCCTGGTGGATACCGCCGGGCTGGGCGTCGACCGCATCACCGAAAATGGTGTGGTGGTCGGCGACACGGAGTACCAACTCGATTGCCTGGTCTATGCAACCGGTTTCGAAGTCGGTACCGAGTACACCCGCCGCTCCGGTTACGAAGTGTACGGTCGTGATGGCTTGTCATTGACAGACAAATGGGCCGGTGGCGTGCGAACACTGCATGGCATGCAAAGCCGTGCCTTTCCCAACTGCATGATCATGCAGAACTCTCAAGGGGCGTTCACAGTGAACTTTCCCCATGCCATGGATGAGCAGGCCAGACACCTGTCCTACATCATCAAGTATGCGCTCGACCATCAGCTACTCACGGTGGAAGTCACCGAGGAAGCCGAAGAGCAATGGGTACAGACCATCATCGGCCTGGCCCGGGGCAGCCTGAAGTTTCTCGAGAGTTGTACCCCCGGCTATTACAACAACGAAGGTAAACCGGCAGAACGCGCCAGTGCCCAGAACGGACCTTTTGGTGGCGGACCCATTGCCTTTTTCGAACTGATGGCCGACTGGCGGGACGAAGGCGGCCTGGAAGGACTCGAATTGTCCGGCAACTGAGTAAAAGCGGTGCCGAACGCCTCAGAGCACTCCATGCGCCGGGTCGCTGTCACGGCTCTGGCCGGGACCAGCATCGAATGGTTCGATTTCTTTCTATACGGCACCGCCGCCGCACTGGTGTTTCCCACCGTGTTTTTCTCGTCGGACATGCCCTACTTCGTCAGCCTGATCGCCTCATTCAGCACCTTTGCCGTCGGCTTTCTGGCCCGGCCCGTGGGTGGGATGATTTTCGGTCATTTCGGTGACAAGTACGGCCGCAAGAAGGCACTGGTAACGGCTTTGTTGATGATGGGTGTCGCCACCACACTCATCGGCCTGCTCCCAACCTACGCCACCCTCGGTACGTTGGCACCTGTGTTTCTGATGGTGTTGCGTTTCGTTCAAGGGCTCGCTGTAGGCGGTCAGTGGGGAGGTGCCATGTTGCTGGTTACCGAGAACGCCCCTCCGGGGCGGCGCGGTTTCTACGGTGCATTCGCCCAGGCCGGTGCGCCGGTAGGATTGATACTCGCTAACAGCGCCTTTCTGCTGGTGACCGCCAGTGTCTCCCAGGAAGCCTTCATGGACTGGGGTTGGCGGATTCCGTTCATCGCCAGCATCGCTTTGATTGGTTTGAGTCTGTATGTGCAGCTACGCCTGGAGGACACACCCGCTTTCAAAGAACTTCAGGCGCGGAAGGCCGCACAGGTTCACGCGGTATCTTCCGAGGACGCTGTGCAGATTGCGGTGGCGAGGCAGTCGCCGGTCCTCGAAGCGCTTACTACCTACCCGAAACAGATCGCCCTGGCAGCCGGTGCGTTTCTGGCGGTACAGGTTACATTCTATATCCTTATCACCTTCGTCATTGCCTACGGCAGCAATCCGGAAGGCCTTGGCCTGCCCCGATCCACCATGCTGCTGGCGGTGCTGATCTCATCGGCGGCACAACTACCGGCGTTGTTCCTTGCATCCATCTACTCAGACAGGCACGGCCGTCGTGGCGTGTACATGTTGGGGGCTGTACTGCTGGGACTCTGGGGATTTGTGCTGTTCCCGCTGATCGACACCGGCTCCTTCCTGTGGATCACGGTCGCCGTCTCTATCGGGCAGTTGAT
>QIDL01000236.1 GCA_003228415.1 Gammaproteobacteria bacterium
CAACGACGTTGGATAACGCAAGATCCACCCACTGACCCGGGGCCAGCTCTGACGTGGCAGTGAGCATCATGCAGAAGAACCAGAGCAGGAATCCCGGCGAGCGGAAAATCTCTCGAAACATCTCGATGTATTCGATGCCCGCAGCAACCCGCTCGGTCACCGGAAATTCGGCACCGCTGACCAGCACCACGAGAATCAGTGCGGGAACGATCAGAATCAACAGGTTGACCTGCCAGGGCGCCTCGAACACACCAAGTGCCAATCCGAGCAATCCACCAGCCACGATACCCGCCGGCCACCAGGCATGGAGAATGTTCAAACGATGAGTTTTCTGCTCGGGGTACATGGCCGTGATCAGGGGATTGGTCGCGGCTTCCACCGCACCCCAACCGAGGCCCGTCAGCAATAGACCCACATACACCATCCAGTAGCTCTGCCAGGTGGAACCCATGATCGAAGCACCGATCACCAGCACGCTGCCGAGCAGATATCCAACTCCGGAGAACAACAGCATTCGCTTCATTCCGACCCGGTCCAGAAGCGCGCTACCGAACAGCAGCGTCAGAGCGAACCCGATGAACGTCGCGCCAATGACCTCTCCAACCATCGCGGCAGAGCGAGCGAGATCCAGGGCGTCAAAAAGATCGGCCTGCAGATCGGCTGCGATATTGGCACGAACGGCAAAACCCAGGCCGATCATGAAAATCGCAAGATTGGACAAAATGAAAAGACGGCGACGCCCACCGGCATCGATCACACCCGGACTCACTCAAGGCCCTCCCCAGGGATTTGCTTGACTGCCGATTATGACCCGCTACCGGCGAGAAAGCGAAGCGCCTCAACCGGGCCCCGATGCAAAAAGATACAGAAAACGCCGACACAAAAACGCCCGAAGCAGATTTCTACTTCGGGCGTTCGAAAGGCCTCAGGAAAACTACCTCTTGTCTTACGATTCAGCCTCTTCCTCGTGGTCCGACTCATCGTCGTCCTTGATCAGAGGTCGATCGACCAACTCGATATAGGCCATCGGGGCCGCATCGCCAGCCCGGAAGCCGCACTTCAGAATACGCGTATAACCACCTGGACGCTCAGCGTAGCGTGGGCCGATTTCGGTGAAAAGTTTGCCTACAGCAGCCTTATCACGGGTACGGGAGAACGCCAGACGACGGTTAGCCACAGAGTCGTTCTTCGCCAGGGTGATCAGCGGCTCAGCCACACGGCGTAACTCTTTCGCCTTCGGCAAAGTCGTCTTGATGACCTCGTGTTCGATGAGGGACACCGCCATGTTCCGAAACATCGCCTGGCGATGGGAACTGGTCCGATTGAGGTGTCGTCCACTCTTACGATGACGCATTTCTTCTTTCCTCTAAATACCTGTGCGCGCGAATAGTCCGCTCACAATTCAGTCATCGCCCCTCAGACTCGCCGGCGGCCAGTTCTCGAGCCGCATTCCCAACGAAAGTCCTCGAGACGCAAGTACGTCTTTGATTTCCGTGAGTGATTTCTTGCCGAGGTTCGGAGTTTTCAACAACTCCACCTCGGTGCGCTGAATCAGATCGCCGATGTAGTAAATGTTTTCGGCCTTGAGACAATTGGCCGAACGTACCGTGAGTTCCAGATCATCGACCGGGCGAATCAGGATCGGGTCGATCTCGTCCTCCGCCTCCTCAACCACAGCCTCACCTTCGCTCTCGAGGTCGACGAATACTGCCAACTGCTGTTGCAGGATGGTGGCCGCACGCCGAATGGCATCTTCCGGTTCGATGGTACCGTTGGTTTCCAGATCCAGAATCAGCTTGTCCAGGTCGGTGCGTTGCTCGACCCGAGCGCTTTCGACGCTGTACGACACCCGCTTCATCGGGCTATAAGACGCATCCAGACGCAACACGCCAATCGGACGAGTCTCTTCCTCTTCCTCACCGGTGCTGTCCACCGGCACATAACCTCGACCCCGGGTCACCCGGGCTTCGATTCGAATTGCCCCATTGTCGTTCAGCGTACAGATCACATGGTCCGGATTGGCAATTTCCACGTCCTGAGTGAGCTGGAAGTCACCTG
This sequence comes from Gammaproteobacteria bacterium, assembly GCA_003228415.1. Lineage (GTDB taxonomy): Bacteria > Pseudomonadota > Gammaproteobacteria > Pseudomonadales > Azotimanducaceae > SZUA-309. The sequence goes on from QIDL01000236.1 coordinate 2,059, forward strand.
CGGTAACCTCACCGGAGCCTTCCTTGTCCAGACTGATGATTGCTTCATCCTGATTGTGCAGAATGGCCGCGATGCCTTTCAGGTTCAGCAGGATGTCGATGACATCTTCCTGGACCCCCTCGATGGTGCTGTACTCATGGAGTACGCCGTCGATCTGGATCTCGGTAATTGCGCAACCAGGCATCGAAGACAGCAGGATTCTTCTGAGTGTATTACCCAGCGTGTGTCCGAAGCCTCGCTCCAACGGCTCCAGGGTAACCCGAGCACGTGTCCGGGCGATCTCCTGGATTTCGATGTGGCGAGGGGTCAGAAATTCTGTAACAGACTGTGCCATTTACTTTTGTCTCCTTGAAGCTGATTACTTGGAGTACAGCTCGACGATTAGATTTTCGTTAATTTCAGTGGGTAACTCTTCCCGATCGGGAAAGCGCCGAAACACACCTTCCATTTTCGTCGCATCCACGTCCACCCACTCCACCGGAGCCCGTTGGCTGGCCAACTGCAGGGCTGCCTGAATACGCAACTGACCACGCGCTTTTTCGTTCACCGCGACTACGTCATCGGTGGTCACCTGATATGACGCAATGTTCACCTTCCGGCCGTTCACAAGAATCGCCTTGTGGGAAACAAGCTGGCGAGACTCTGAACGCGTGCTGCCGAATCCCATTCGGTAAACCACATTGTCCAGACGGCCTTCCAGCAGCCGCAATAGATTTTCACCCGTCGCACCTTTCTGGCGGTCCGCACGCTTGTAGTAGTTACGGAACTGTTTTTCCAATACGCCATAGATCCGACGCACTTTCTGTTTTTCTCGAAGCTGCACGGCATAGTCGGACAAACGCGTCCGCCGCGCACCGTGTTCTCCCGGCGGGTTGTCGATTCGACACTTCGAATCGATGGGGCGCACTCCGCTCTTGTGGTACAGATCCGTACCTTCGCGACGTGCTAGCTTCAGTTTAGGTCCTATGTAACGGGCCATTCGCTACCTCTTTCGATTTATTAGGCGTACGCTCTTTCTACGACGTCTGTCATCAGACGCGCCTTCGCTTGGGCGGCCGACAGCCGTTGTGCGGGATCGGCGTCACGTCTGCGATACTGTTGATTTTAAGCCCTGCGGCGTTGAGTGCCCGCACAGCAGATTCACGGCCCGGCCCCGGGCCTTTGACGAGAACGTCAACGCTTTTCATACCGTGTTCGACTGCTACGGTGGAGGCTCGCTCGGACGCTACCTGAGCAGCAAAGGGGGTACTTTTCCTGCTGCCACGGAAACCGGAACCGCCACTGGTTGCCCAGCACAACGTATTACCCTGACGATCGGTAATGGTAATGATGGTGTTGTTGAAGGACGCATGAATGTGAGCTATTCCATCCACTACGATCCTCTTGGCGCCTTTACTGTCAGCCATTCTTCTTCCTAAAAGGGTAATCCTGAAAAGGTTATTTCCTGAATCTCAACTATTTCCGAATCGGTCGTCGGGGACCTTTCCGGGTCCGTGCATTCGTCCTGGTGCGCTGTCCACGAACCGGCATACTTCGTCGATGCCGAATACCGCGATAACATCCAAGGTCCATCAGGCGTTTGATCGCCATGGAATGCTCCCGTCGCAGATCGCCCTCGACGGGAAGCTTGGAAATCTCATTGCGAATCGCATTGAGCTTCTCTTCATCCATATCCTGTATCTTCTGGCCCGGGTCCACACCCACTGCCTCGCAGATCTTCATCGCTGTAGTTCGGCCGATACCGAAGATATAGGTCAGCGAGATACCCGCATGCTTGTTGTCTGGAATGTTGATACCGGCAATACGTGCCATGCGTGTGCTCCGTTACTCTTTTTGTCTAACCCTGGCGCTGCTTATGCCGGGGCTCCGCGCTGCAGATAACTCGCACCACACCGTTTCGCCTCACAATTTTGCAGTTGCGACAGATTTTCTTAACTGATGCTCTGACTTTCATTTTTTAACCTCTCTACACCCTTGCCCTGGATATCTCAGCGGACCCGGGCATTTCGGCCGTAGCCTTTCAAATTCGATTTTTCCATCAACTTCGAGTACTGGCTGGACATCAGATGCGACTGCACCTGAGACATGAAGTCCATAGCCACCACTACAACAATCAGCAGCGCCGTACCGCCGAGCTGGAAAGTGATGTTGAACGCCACGATCATGAACTCGGGTAACAGGCAAACGGCCGTAACATACAGAGCGCCGAATACCGTGAGTCTGGTGATGACGCTATCAATATACTTCGCGGTCTGCTGTCCTGGTCGGATGCCAGGCACATAAGCTCCCTGGCGCTGGAGGTTGTTAGCCACATCTTTCGGATCGAACATGATCGCCGTGTAGAAGAAGCTGAAAAAGATAATTCCACCAGCAAACATCAGGATATACAGTGGTTGACCGGGAGACAGAACCAACGCGACCTGTTGAAGCCAATCCATGCCCGGAGAATTACCGAACCATTGGGCTATCGACGCAGGCGCAAGGAGCAGGCTGGATGCGAAGATTGCCGGAATGACACCGGCCATATTGATTTTCAGCGGTAAGTGCGAACTCTGCCCCTGATAGACACGCCGTCCTTGCTGGCGTTTGGCATAGTTGACCGTGATTCGGCGCTGGCCTCGCTCGACAAAAACAATAAAACCGACGATGCCAACGGCCAGCATGGCAATTGCCAGCAACGCGATGATGTTGATGTCGCCTTGTCTGGCGGCTTCAAACGACTGGCCGATGGCCGACGGAAACCCCGACACAATACCAGAGAAGATAATCATGGATATGCCGTTACCGACACCGCGTTCGGTGATCTGCTCACCAAGCCACATCATGAAAAGCGCCCCGGTCACGAGCGTCGTTGTTGCGACAAATAGAAAGGAAAATCCGGGTGCAAAAGCCAACCCTTGATTCGCCAGTGTCACCGACAGGGACGTGCCCTGTATCAGCGCAATCATCAAAGTGCCATAGCGGGTGTACTGGGTAATCTTGCGTCGCCCCGATTCACCTTCTTTGCGCAGCTGCTGAAGCGTCGGATACATCATGGACATCAGGTTCATGATGATACTGGAGGTTATGTAGGGCACCACGCCAAGCGCCAGGATACTCATGCGCTCCAGCGCGCCACCGGAGAACATATTGAAGAGATCCAGAATTCCGCCCTGCTGCTGATCGAACAGCGCAGCAAGCCGTTCCGGATTGATTCCGGGCACAGGAATATGTGTTCCCGCTCGATAGACGAGAAGTGCAATCAAAACGAACAGCAGACGATTACGGAGCTCAGAGAGTCCCGCTTGCGCACCTGCCAGCTGTTGTCCCGGATTGGATACCATCAGTCTTCTACCTTACCTCCGGCAGCTTCAATCGCTGCCCGAGCGCCTTTCGTCACACCCAGGCCTTTGATGGTGACCGGGCGGGCGATCTCACCAGAGAGAATGACTCGAGCACGCTTTATGCTGCGTGATACGACGTTGTTTGCAATCAGCGACTCCAGATCGACCACGTCGCCTTCGAGGCCATTGATTTCGCTCAGGCGTACTTCGGCCGTGATGAGGCTCACACGAGAGCGAAAACCGAATTTGGGTACCCGCTGCTTCAACGGCTGCTGTCCGCCCTCGAAGCCGATACGCACACCACCACCTGATCTGGACTTCTGACCCTTTTGACCGCGCCCGGCAGTCTTACCCCAGCCGGATCCAGGACCACGTCCAACTCGATGCTTGCTCTTCTTGCTGCCAGTTGCCGGGCTGATGCTGTTAAGCCGCATGATCACTCTCCTTCGACTTGCAGCAGGTAATTCACACGGTTGATCATTCCGCGAACCGCGGCTGTGTCTTCAACTTCCACCGTGTGGCCGATGCGCCGAAGTCCAAGCCCTGCAACGCAGGCCTTATGCTTCTTCAGTCGACCGGCTGGACTCTTCACCAAAGTCACGCGTATCGATTTTTCGCTCATGACTGCTGCCACCTTACTTCTTAAGTGCACGCCAGCTCCGCAACTGCGGAAGCTCAGGCGCCAATTTCCTCAACGGTTTTGCCACGCTTGGCCGCTATCGACTCGGGAGAACTCATGTTCTTCAACGCATCGAAAGTCGCCCGAATCACATTGACCGGATTAGTCGAGCCGTAGCACTTGGCAAGCACGTTGTGCACACCGGCGGATTCCAGCACCGCCCGCATGGTGCTACCTGCGATCACACCGGTACCTTCCGATGCCGGCTGCATATAGACCTTGGAAGCGCCATGACGACCGACCACCGGATACCAGATGGTGGAACCATTCAGTTCCACAACCACAACGTTCTGCCGTGCGGCCTGCATCGACTTCTGAATGGCCAACGGTACCTCGCGAGCCTTTCCCCGCCCGAAACCAACTCGACCATCACCGTAACCAACCACCGTCAGCGCGGTGAAACCGAAGATGCGACCCCCTTTGACCACCTTGGCCACGCGGTTGACCTGCACCAGCTTCTCGACCAGGCCTTCTTCCTTAATTTCGTCGGTATACGCCATCGCTAAAACTCCAACCCGCCTTCACGCGCTGCTTCAGCGAGCGCCTTAATTCGTCCGTGGTACTTGAACCCTGATCGATCGAATGCCACCTCTACAACACCGGCGGCCTTGGCTCTTTCGGCAATCAGCAGACCAACCCTGGTTGCCGCGCCTACATTGCCCGTAGTGTCGCCACGCAGATCTTTGTCCAGAGTGGATGCGGTCGCCAGCACCTTGTCGCCTTCCGGAGCAATCACCTGCGCATAGATGTGCCTGGGCGTGCGAAATACCGTCAGCCGAATAGCCTGCAGCTCACGCATCTTCGCGCGCCCGCGGCGGGCTCTTTTGAGTCGTGCTGCTTTCTTGTCCATCTTCTACTACCTGTATGCTCTACCTACCGACCGTCTGTGCGGTCCTGCCTGTACCATGCCGCCGCTACTTCTTCTTGGCTTCCTTGCGCCGCACCCGCTCATCGGTGTAGCGCACACCCTTACCCTTGTACGGTTCCGGCGGTCGAAACGCGCGAATCTCCGCGGAGACCTGGCCAACCAGTTGATTGTCCATACCCGTAACAACTATCTCGGTCTGACTCGGTGTTTCTGCCGTGATCCCATCAGGTATCAGATACTCAACCGGATGGGAAAAGCCCAGTTGCAGATTCAACTTTTTGCCTTGAGCCTGGGCCCGATAACCCACGCCCTGAAGCTGCAGCCGACGCTCGAAGCCAGTGCTGACGCCCTTGACCATGTTGTTCACCAGCGCACGGGTCGTTCCCGACAGCGCGCGTGCCTGCTTGCTGGAGTCCTTCGCAGCAAACCTCAACGTGCCATCTTCCTGCCTGACCTCAACGTCGGCATGCACATCCATCTCCAGGCTGCCCTTGCCACCCTTGATGGTGATCCGTTGACCATCCAGCTTGACCTCCACGCCGGAGGGCAGTGCGACTGGGTTGTTAGCGATTCGAGACATCTAAATACCCTGCTAAGCCTTTAAAACACCGTGCAGACAACTTCACCACCCATGCCCGCGGTACGGGCGGCGCGGTCGGTCATAAGACCACGGCTGGTGCTGACGATGGCAACGCCGAGGCCACCCCTGACATCCGGCAAATCGCCACACGACTTGTACACCCTGAGGCCCGGCCGGCTTACCCGGGCGATCTCTTCGATCACCGGTGCACCGTTGTAATAGCGCAGCGCTATGCTGAGGGTCGGCTTGGCTGTCTCTTCGACGTCGTAGCCGTCAATGTAGCCTTCATTCTGCAACACCTCGCAGATCGCCACCTTGGCGCTGGAACTCGGCATACTGACGTCCGGATGATTAGCCCGTTGCGCATTTCGAATGCGGGTTAACAGGTCAGCAATAGGATCTTGCATAGACACGGTACGACTCCTTACCTACTCTTTTACCAGCTCGCCTTGACCAGTCCGGGGATATCCCCGCGCATGGCTGCTTCACGAAGTTTGTTACGCCCCAGGCCGAACTTTCGGTACACCCCATGAGGGCGACCCGTTATGCCGCAACGTCGCTGTTGACGAACCGGACTCGCATTACGAGGCAACGATTGGAACTTGATCTGGGCTTCCCAGCGTTCCTCATCGGTTGCGTTTTTATCGTGGATGATTGCCTTGAGTGCCGCATGCTTTACCGCATACTTGGCAACCGTTTTGGCTCGCTTCTTTTCCCGCTCGATCATTGAATTCTTTGCCATAGCTCTAAGTCTTCCTAGGTCCTGAACGGAAAGTTGAACGCTCGCAGAAGCGCCAAACCTTCTTCATTTGTCCGCGCAGTTGTGGTGACCACGATATCCATACCTCGGATCTTGTCGATCTTGTCGTAGTCTATTTCTGGAAACACGATCTGCTCCTGGATGCCCATGGCAAAATTGCCGCGACCATCAAAGGAGCGTGGATTCAATCCACGGAAATCGCGCATTCGTGGAATCGCGATGCCGATCAAACGCTCCACGAATTCGTACATCCGAACTCTTCTGAGCGTAACCTTGCAGCCATTCGGAAATCCTTCCCGAATCTTGAAGCCTGCTTCCGATTTCCGTGCGTTTCTGACCACCGGCTTCTGACCGGAGATCAGGGTCATATCCGACACCGCGTTATCCATAATTTTCCGATCGCTGATCGCTTCGCCTACACCCATATTGAGGGTGACTTTATCCAGCTTCGGAACCTGCATGATGTTCTTGAACCCCAACTCCTCTTGAAGCCGCGGCCTGATCTCATCCAGATACTGTTGATATAGGTTCGCCATGATTAATATTCAGTCGATTGCTTTGCTGGTTGACTTATAGAAACGAACTTTTTTTCCGTCATCGAAACGAAAGCCCACACGATCCGCTTTCTCGGTATCGTCATTCCAGAGCGCCACGTTTGACCCTTGGATGGGCGCCTCCTGCTCGACAATGCCGCCGCGCTGACCGATGTTCGGGTCAGGCCGCTGATGCTTCTTGACGAGATTTATCCCTGCGACAAGCAGCTTTCCGCCATCGAGCACCTGGAGAACATCACCATGCTTGCCTTTGTCGCGGCCCGCGATCACTACCACTTCATCGTCTATTTTGATCTTCAACATCGTCTATATTCTCTGTGCTCTTTAGAGAACTTCTGGCGCCAAAGAGATGATGCGCATGAAGTTTTCTGTTCTAAGCTCCCTGGTTACCGGACCGAAAATCCGTGTACCCACCGGTTGATTCTGCGGATTCAGCAACACCGCAGCGTTCTGGTCGAACCGGATGATGGATCCATCCGAGCGACGTACTCCTTTTCGAGTGCGCACCACGACAGCATTCATCACCTGGCCCTTCTTGACACGGCCTCGCGGAATGGCTTCCTTAATCGTCACCTTGATAATGTCGCCAATTCCCGCATAGCGCCGATGTGAACCTCCAAGCACCTTGATGCATTGCACCCTTCGAGCTCCGCTGTTATCGGCAATATCCAACATCGTTTCAGACTGAATCACAGCTAAACCTCGCGAGCTTTCTTGTCGATGCTCTGCAGCACCCAGGTCTTGGATTTAGACAACGGTCGACACTCGGCCACGGTGACCGTGTCGCCGATACCACAGGTATTGTCCTCGTCATGTGCATGGACCTTCGACGATCTGCGTATAATCTTGCCGTATACCGGGTGCTGTACCCTACGCTCGATCAGCACGGTGATGGTCTTATCCATCCTGTTGCTGACTACGGTGCCCGTAGTTGTCCGTGTGACTTTTTCTGCTTCAGCCATTTCGCTTCTCCTGAATCAAAGTCTTGACACGAGCGATGTCACGACGCGTTTCGCCGAGCTGGTGTACCTGACTCAGCTGTCCACTCGCTTTCTGCATGCGCAGATTGAAATGCTCCTTTCGCAAGCGCAGCAGCTCAATGCCAAGCTCGTTGGCGCTTTTATCCCTGAGGTCTTCAAGATCCGAGGCTTTCATTTTCTATGCGTCTTATCTCATACAGCTCGTTGTTACATTACCGAGCGTTTTACAAACATCGTTTTAAAAGGCAGTTTTGCCGCTGCCAGCGTGAACGCCTGACGTGCAACTTCTTCCGGTACGCCTTCCATCTCATAGAGCATCCGGCCGGGTTGAACCTGGCAAATCCAGTATTCGACAGAACCCTTACCTTTGCCCTGGCGAACCTCGAGCGGCTTCTTGGTGATCGGCTTGTCCGGGAATACCCGGATCCAGATCTTTCCGCCCCGCTTGACGTGGCGTGTCATTGCCCGTCGACCGGCTTCGATCTGACGGGCAGTCATCCGCCCTCGACCCACAGCTTTGAGTCCGAACTCGCCAAAGCTCACCCGGCTTCCACGCAGAGCAAGACCTCTGTTACGGTTTTTCTGCTGCTTTCTGAATTTTGTTCTCTTTGGTTGTAGCACTGCTTTTTCCCGAACCCGCTCTATGCCATTCCACTTGCTACCTGCTTAGGCAGGGAGCTGCTGTTGGCTTTGTTCATGGTCTCTTCGATAAACTTCGTTGCCCGCGTATTGAGGGCTCGTTTGTCTTTTCTATCCTTGCGCTGCCTTGGGCTCTTCGTTGCCAATGACTTCACCCTTGAATACCCAGACTTTTATGCCGAGGATTCCGTACGTGGTCTTGGCCTCCCAGATTGCATAATCAATGTCCGCACGCAGAGTATGCAGCGGTACTCGTCCTTCGTGATAAGTCTCAGAGCGGGCAATTTCCGCTCCGCCGAGCCGACCCGCTACCCGCACCTTGATACCCTGTGCTCCCAGACGCATGGCGTTCTGAATTACCCGGCGCATGGCACGACGGAACTGAACTCGACGTTCGAGTTGCTGGGCGACATTCTGTGCGACCAGCAATGCATCCAACTCAGGCTTACGGATCTCTTCGATGTTGATGTGTACCGGCACACCCATCATCCTGGATACTTCCCCACGCAGGCGCTCGACATCTTCACCCTTCTTGCCGATCACGATGCCCGGCCGCGCGGTATGAATGGTGATCCGCGCTGTTTGAGCCGGACGCTCTATTTCAATCCGGCTGATCGAAGCCTGGGCCAGACGCTTGCGCAGGTATTCACGCACTTTCAGATCGCTCAAAAGGTATTCGGGATAAGTCTTTTTGTCCGCATACCAGACCGATGTGTGGTCCTTGACGATCCCTAAGCGAATACCTGTGGGGTGTACTTTCTGACCCATACTATTTCCTACTCGTCCGTGACGGTCACGGTGATATGGCTGGAACGTTTCAAGATCCGATCCGCCCGACCCTTGGCGCGTGTCTTGATACGCTTCATGGTCATACCTTCATTGACGAACGCCTCAGAGACCTTGAGCTCATCAATGTCCGCACCCTCGTTGTTTTCAGCATTGGCGATTGCCGACTCCAGAACCTTGCGCACGAGTTCGGCCCCTTTGCGGCTGCTGAAGTTGAGAATATCCAGCGCGTCGCTTACCGGCTTGCCACGCACCTGATCCACCACCAACCGCGCCTTCTGCGGAGAGATACTGAGCCGTTTCGCTGTTGCACTTACCTGCATGTCTAAATTCCTTAAAGCCAATCGCTTCGGTCGACCACGCGCTGCTAGCGGCGTGCCTTCCTATCAGCCGAGTGACCACGGTAGGTTCTGGTCGGCGCAAACTCGCCCAGCTTATGACCTACCATGTCTTCGTTGATCACCACAGGCACATGTTGCCGGCCGTTGTGCACGGCAATGGTCAGTCCGACCATATCCGGCACGACCATCGACCGGCGCGACCAGGTTTTGATCGGTCGCTTGTCGCTGGTCGCCACCGCTGTTTCCACCTTGCTCATCAGGTGTAAATCCACGAACGGACCCTTATGCAGCGATCTGGGCATGCTTATCTCCTACCTTTGCGTCGAACGATGAGTTTGTCCGTACGCTTGTTGCTGCGCGTTTTGTAACCCTTGGTCGGCACACCCCAGGGCGAAACCGGATGACGACCTCCGGAGGTCTTGCCCTCACCACCACCGTGAGGGTGATCGACAGGGTTCATTGCCACACCGCGAACGGTGGGTCTGACACCTCTCCAACGCTTGGCGCCAGCCTTACCCAGGGAGCGCAGATTGTGCTCGCTGTTACCTACCTCGCCGAGCGTTGCGCGACACTCGGCAAGCAAACGCCTCATTTCACCTGATCGCATCCGCAACGTGGCGTAGGTGCCTTCCCGAGCGACAAGCTGGCAGGAAGTTCCAGCGCTCCGCACCAACTGGGCACCTTTCCCGGGCTTGAGCTCCACACAGTGAATGACGCTACCAACCGGGATGTTTCTGAGCGCCATGGCATTTCCGGCTCGAATCGGCGCGCTCGAACCGCTCATCAGTTCATCACCGGCTTTAACACCCCGGGGTGCAATGATGTATCGATAATCACCATCCCTGTACTTCAACAGCGCCAGATTGGCCGTGCGATTGGGGTCGTATTCCAACCGCTCGACAACAGCCGGAATCCCGTCCTTATTACGCTTGAAGTCGATGACCCGGTAGTGCTGCTTGTGACCACCACCTCGGTGACGGGTGGTGATCCGCCCGGCATTGTTGCGCCCACCCGTATTGCTCTGCTTTTGAAGCAGGGGCTTGAAGGGCTTGCCTTTGTGCAGCTCCGGATTGACGACTTTGATGACAAAACGACGTCCGGGTGATGTGGGTTTCGCTTTTACAACAGCCATTTGCTACTAATCCATTCCCATGAAATCGAGTTCCTGGCCTTGAGCGACCCGCACGTATGCCTTTTTCCAGTTCTTCTTCCGGGAAACCCCCCTGGCGGTACGCTTGTTCTTACCCTTGACGTTCAACGTGGTTACGTTGTCCACGGTCACGCCGAACAGTGTTTCGACCGCTTCTTTGATTTCCGCCTTACTGGCGTCTCGAGCAACTTTGAATCCATACTGATTGCTCAACTCACCCTGAATGGATACCTTTTCAGAGAAATGGGGCTCAACCAGTACCGTAAATAGACGTTCCTGATTCACACCAGCGCCTCCTCTAGCTTCTTGAGTGCGGCAACGGTCACCAGCACCTTGTCGTGACTCAAGAGGCTGACGGGGTCCACCGCCTGAACATCACGCACATCCACACTCTTCAGATTCCGGGACGCCAGATAGAGATTCTCGTCAACGCTATCGCTGACGATCAGAACGTTGTCCAACTCCAGCTTCTTGAGCGCATGGATCAGACCTTTGGTCTTCGGCGCATCAAGAGAAAAAGATTCACACGCGACCAGGCGCTCCTGGCGAATGAGCTCCGAGAGAATGCATTGCAACGCGCCTCGGTACATCTTGCGGTTCACCTTCTCGCCATGATCCTGCGGTCTGGCAGCAAACGTGACGCCACCGCCACGCCAGATCGGGCTTCGGATGGTACCCGCTCGCGCTCGGCCGGTACCCTTCTGGCGCCAGGGTTTACGACCGCCGCCGCGTGCATCAGATCGACTCTTCTGCGCTCGGGTACCCTGACGTCCGCCGGCGAGGTACGCCACTACCACTTGATGCACCAGTGCTTCGTTAAACTCACGTCCAAACGCGGCTTCAGAGATCTCTACGCTGCCGTCGTTTGTAGCCAAGTTCAGGTTCATTTCTTGTCTTCCTTAAGCGCCCCGAGGCTGCCCTCAGGCTTTGATCGCCGGACGGATATAAACATCGCCACCCGCAGGACCGGGTACCGCACCCTTGACCAGCAGGAGATTTCTTTCGCTGTCCACCCGGACGACTTCCAGGTTCTGGGTCGTCACCCGAACGTTGCCAAGGTGGCCTGACATTTTCTTGCCTTTAAATACACGACCCGGGGTCTGGCATTGGCCAATTGATCCTGGCGCCCGGTGGGAAATGGAGTTGCCGTGCGAGTTGTCCTGGCCCCGGAAATTCCAGCGCTTGATCACACCGGCGTAGCCCTTCCCTTTGGATACACCGCGCACATCCACACGCTGGCCCGCTTCGAATTGATCCAGGGTCATTTCCGCACCAACAACCAGCTCTTCCGACAGTTCTGCCACACGAAACTCCCAGAGCCCACGCCCGGCCGGCACGCTCGTCTTGGCAAAGTGTCCGGCTTCAGGCTTGCTCACTCGGTTCTGCTTCACGTCGCCCGTAGTGACTTGAACCGCCGAGTAACCGTCGGATTCCGTCGTTTTCACATGAGTGATACGATTAGGCTCCACTTCAATTACCGTCACCGGCACCGACGCCCCGTCTTCCATGAAGACGCGTGTCATACCGCTTTTTCTACCTATCAGACCAATCGCCATGCCGTTGTTCCTACCCGTTCAGGTATCAAATCCAGACGCCAAACCGCTTACCCACTGCTCCGATTCGAGAAGTGGGTAAACGGTCTGACTGTCTTCACCGGTTCCCTATCGGAACCCTGTCGCCCGTACTGAGTCCGGGCCTGCACGATTGCAGAATCAGGCGCTGACCCCTGCTGTGCAGCTGTGCAGCGCCAAAAAAAAGCCGGTTCTTTTGAGGGAACCGGCGCTAACTCAATTCAGACTGATCTGTACTTCTACGCCTGCAGCCAGATCGAGTTTCATCAGAGCGTCCACGGTTTTTTCGGTCGGCTCGACGATATCCAGCATGCGCTTATGCGTACGGATCTCGTACTGGTCGCGCGCATCTTTGTTCACGTGTGGGGAAATCAGCACGGTAAACCGCTCTTTACGCGTTGGCAGCGGAATCGGACCCTTTACCTGGGCACCCGTTCGTTTTGCCGTTTCGACAATCTCTCGAGTCGACACGTCAATGAGCTTATGGTCAAACGCCTTCAGGCGTATACGAATCCGCTGGTTCTGCACCCGCCGCAACTCCAATAATCAACTGTAAAAACCCGACTACCGCGATAAACGCCATTTATGGCGGTACCTGTCAGGCACATCTCGAGTTCGCGCTGCAAACTCGATCGAGGAACGCAACACATTCCGACTTCCACACCCACCGAATTCCAGGGTGATCCCCTGGAAAAAGGAGCGCGAATAATACAGATCGCGTATCGATCAGGCAACAGCTCAGCCCAGCTATTTTGAGTGTTTCCGCCTCGGTGATGGGCTGTTGGCTATTCCTTGATCGACGTGACAACCTAGCCGCGACGGTTGCGAACCGTCGGGCTCACTCCTTAATCGACGTGACAACACCCGCCCCGACGGTTGCGAACCGTCGGGCTCACTCCTTAATACTCGTCACCACCCCCGCCCCGACGGTTCGGCCTCCTTCCCGGATGGCAAATCGCTGGCCTTCTTCCATCGCAATCGGTGATATCAGCGTTACCGTCATATTCACGTTGTCGCCCGGCATCACCATCTCAACGTCCGTCGGTAGCTCACAACTCCCCGTCACGTCCGTCGTCTCAAAGAAAAACTGCGGCCGGTAACCCTTGAAAAACGGCGTATGCCGTCCTCCTTCATCCTTCGACAATACATAGACTTCCGACTCGAATACCGTATGCGGCGTGATCGCTCCAGGCTGCGTCAATACCTGACCGCGCTCTACCTCTTCTCGCTTGGTGCCTCGAAGCAGCACCCCAACGTTCTCGCCCGCTCGACCCTCGTCAAGCAATTTGCGAAACATCTCCACGCCCGTGCACGTCGTCGTCTGAGTGTCCTTGATGCCCACAATCTCGATCTCATCGCCTACCTTGACAATCCCTCGTGCTACCCGACCCGTCACCACCGTGCCTCGACCCGATATCGAGAATACATCCTCAATCGGCATCAAAAACGGCTTGTCCACCGGGCGTTCCGGCTCCGGTATGTAGGTGTCCAGCGCCTCAACCAGCTTGCGTACCGAAGGGGCCCCAATCTCGCTTTCATCCCCTTCCAGCGCCTTCAGCGCACTACCAATGATGATCGGAGTGTCTTCTCCCGGAAACTCGTAGTAATCCAGAAGCTCTACCACCTCCATCTCCACAAGCTCCAACAGCTCATCATCGTCCACCATGTCCGCCTTGTTCATGTACACGATGATCCGCGGCACGCCCACCTGGCGCGACAGCAGAATGTGCTCCCGGGTCTGCGGCATCGGTCCGTCCGCCGCCGATACCACCAGAATCGCTCCATCCATCTGCGCCGCACCGGTAATCATGTTCTTCACATAGTCAGCGTGGCCGGGGCAGTCTACGTGCGCGTAGTGGCGCGCCGCACTCTCATACTCCACGTGGGAGGTGGCAATCGTGATCCCACGCTCTTTCTCTTCCGGCGCATTATCAATCTGATCGAAATCCTTCATCTCGCCACCGTGGGTCTCCGCACAGACCTTCGTCAGCGCCGCCGTCAGCGTCGTCTTTCCATGGTCTACGTGTCCAATCGTACCCACATTGACATGCGGCTTGGTGCGCTCAAATTTCTCTTTGGCCATAGGTGTTCCTCAAACGTCAATCCAATCGACCTTCGTGAAGGTCTTTCCAGCCCGCCAGCGACTACTTCTGTCCCGAAGCTTCTACGTTCAAAACTTCTTTCCTAACTTATGGTGCTCACAATCGGATTCGAACCGATGACCTCTTCCTTACCAAGGAAGTGCTCTACCATCTGAGCTATGTGAGCCGTCGCAAAGCTCCGCTTTGCGTCTCGAGTTTCAGCTCCGCTGAAACTCGTCTCTAAATGGTCCGCTTTGCGGACCTTACGGAGTTTTGCTCCGCAAAACTCTTCAAATTCAATCTGTTGCCATTCTGCCGGTCCGCTTTGCGGACCTAACGGAGTTTTGCTCCGCAAAACTCTTCAATCTCAACCTGTTCCCGTCTTTAGCGGCTACCTGGAGCGGGTAGCGGGGATCGAACCCGCGTCATCAGCTTGGAAGGCTGAGGTTCTACCGCTGAACTATACCCGCGGAGCCAAGTACTCATGTTTAGCGCATCCGTCTGGTGGAGGGGGAAGGATTTGAACCTTCGTAGGCTGAGCCGTCAGATTTACAGTCTGATCCCTTTGACCACTCGGGAACCCCTCCTTTAACTCATCTATACCGTCCGCCAATCCTCAATACAAAACACAAAAAAGCCATATCCGCCGAAATCGCTATTCGACGAAATGACCAAATTTCTTTTAGCAGCAACCACTTACGGCGTCTATATTGCCACTTCTTCTGTTACTTTCGGCCTTCCAACCCAACCGGTTCCAGCGTGTGAGCCGCACCGTGGTGCCGCCACAAGGAGTCGAACCCTGGACCTTCTCATTACAAGTGAGCTGCTCTACCAGCTGAGCTATGGCGGCCGAAATGGGAGCGGGATTCTATAGAAACTACTGTGCAGACGCAATCGCCGGGCAGTCACTATAATTTTGGGATTCGGCCTCAAATCCCTCTGGAACCCGGCCAATCAAGTGAAAAACCGTCTGAATACGCTCCAATGCTTCAATCTCAGCCGAATAACCCAGATCCGTGAGCTTGCCGACCTGCTGTTCTGCCCGCGCTTGAGTGCTGAAAACACCGGCGGATACGGAGTTCATGAAATCGCCGCCGGCTATGATGTAGGCATCAAGGGACTGACCGGCCAGCTCTCGGAGTAGTCGACGGGCATTATCGGCATTGTTGTCGGATTCGATATAAACCAGGAAATCCGGGGTGCTTTTTATTTCATCGGTCTTGATCTCGATCACCTGACCCGCATCTGCCACCGCTTCCTCAACCCTCTTCAGAGTGTCCATGTTGGTGAATGGTCCCCAGATTCTGCAAACAGCCGATAGTTCCGCTGGCTCCTCGGCCAGAAATTCCAACGACAGCGCCCGCTCATTGACGACCTCCGCAGGCTCCAATTCCTTCCGTTCCGCCTCGCTGAGTTCTCGAAGCAACCTCAATCCAGGCGCTAAAACCGGTTCGGAAACAGCAGACACTTCCTGGGTGCCGCCAGCAGCCAATATAAATATGACCAGAGCAACGTTTGTCAGAAGCAATATACCCAGCGCCAGTAAACTCGATCTGGACAATCTTCTCAGTTGATTCGGGATACCCGCCAAAGACTCTTCGACCCTGTTCAGTACTACCATCACGCGGCGCGCAATGCAGTATAGACGGCGCCGTTCGACCCGGACAAGCCGATCGGTTCAACCCACAGACTCCCGCAGCGAGACCTCACCGGCGCTGAAACTTCGAATTTTTCCCTCGATCTCGAGCAACAGTTCGCCTCGTTCCGTCACACCTTTTACTCTCCCGACTACCGACTCACTCCCGCAAAGCATCTGACACTGCTTGCCTTGAAATCGATGGTGACGGTCGAACAGATCACGCATGGGCGCGAACCCGTGCTCTGCAAATCCATCCACAAAGTCGATGATGCTTGATATCAACCCCCCGGCAACCAGGTTTCTCGAGGTGCTGACGCCCGTTTCATGCAGATCCGTGACCGGCTGTTCGATCGCCATCCTGGCCTCGGCTGGCAGTTTCAAATTTACCCCCACTCCGACCACGATCTCGGTACCGGCATCCATCGAGTGAAGCTCAATCAATATACCGGCTATCTTTCGACCCCTGACCAGCACGTCATTGGGCCACTTCAACTCCAGGGCGTCGATCCCGATGGCCTGCAGATGATCGACAATGGCCAGACCGATACAAAGACTGAATCCTCCGAGTTGATCAGGCGTCTGAGGGACCCATGTGCCAAGCGAGATCGACAGGTTGGTGCCATACGGACTCATCCATCTTCGGCCCCTGCGGCCACGTCCCTGCACCTGCAGTTCGGCCATCTTCACCAGCCCGTTGATGGATTGAGTCGAGATCAGCTCGTTCAGCATCGTGCTGGTAGATCCGACAACCTCGTGGATGTCGAGCCGGCGAACCCAGCTCCGCCCACGCTCGGACAACGCCTGTCTGATCAGCCGTTCTCTCAACCGCTCCGTTGTTGCGGGTATGAACGCCATACCATCGGCCACGTCAAACCCCATCACCCGCAACTGCAGTTCATCGAGCCCAAGCTCGATCAGAGACGCTTTCCCCCGACTCAGTAAAGGGCCGAGCATGCGGGCGAGAACATCGGGGGTGGGTAGTTCGGCGGGCATTGACCGAGTTGCCTGAATCGATGCAGACCAGTCTAAGCCGAGGCAACGAGCCAGCGCCACGGGGAATGAGAACAAAAATTCACGTTTCGAGTCGGTTCGCCGCGCGAACTGCCGGTGGTCGTCTCGAGCCTGATGTCTGTCCGAAAAAAAAGGCCCAATCCTTACGGACGGGCCTTTCGAAATAAAGCCTGACGATGACCTACTCTCACATGGGGAAACCCCAAACTACCATCGGCGCTGAGCCGTTTCACTACTGAGTTCGGTATGGGATCAGGTGGTTCCAACTCGCTATTGTCGTCAGACAAAGTGTTACCCACCTACGGCGGTCAACCTCGGAGTCTGCTTCGCAAACTCGTTCGCCAACCACCATCATCGGTGAGAATTCTTATATCTACCGCGCCGCGAAAGCCTCGCGTCCCGGCAGAATTATCAGAGACATGTAGTTTTCAAGATGCGTATTGGTTTCTGGACAGCTTGTTACCTGTAATCCGATCTGCTTGTTACCTACGTCGCTATCGCGACCGGCAAGAGTTTGCAAAGCAAACTCGATCAGGTCTGTTTCGACCCTTTGGGTCGCAACAAACCGGCACAGACTCGGTTATATGGTCAAGCCTCACGGGCAATTAGTACAGGTTAGCTCAACGCTTCACAGCGCTTACACACCCTGCCTATCAACCTCGTAGTCTACGAGGGCCCTACAGAAATCCGAAGATTTGGTGAGATCTCATCTCGAGGGGGGCTTCCCGCTTAGATGCTTTCAGCGGTTATCCCTTCCGAACATAGCTACCCGGCAATGCCACTGGCGTGACAACCGGAACACCAGAGGTT
>QIDL01000448.1 GCA_003228415.1 Gammaproteobacteria bacterium
CCCCATTGATCGCAGAGAGGCCTACACCACCGCAACCGATCACAGCGACAGAGGTCCCAGGCTCCACTTTTGCCGTGTGGATGACCGCGCCGACACCGGTGGTAACACCGCATCCGATCAGGGCTGCCTGGGCCATCGGCATATCTTTGCGCACTTTTGCGATGGCGTGTTCATGCACCAGCATGTACTCAGCGAAGGAGGATAGATTCAGGAATTGCCAGATCGATTCATCGCCGTTGGCCAGGCGCGGCGGCTGATCCATCGGACGCTGCAGTTCCGGTTCCGAGCAAAGCGACATGTGCCCGGTCAGACAATGCTCGCAATGGCCGCAGAAGGCGGACAAACAGGTGATTACATGATCGCCGGGTTCGACGTAGGTGACGTCACTGCCGACCGCCTCCACGACACCGGCGGATTCATGACCGAGGACGGCTGGCAATGGATATGGGTACGAACCGTTCTGAAAGTGCAGGTCGGAGTGGCAAACACCCGCCGCGACCGTTCGAACCAGGACTTCGCGTGGGGCTGGGTCGCCATGCTGGATGTCTTCGATTTCCAGAGGTTTGTTGATTTCCCGGAGGACTGCTGCCTTCATGGCTGCTCCCGTTTTTCAAATAGGTTGATATGGCGCGTTTGAGTTTGCCAAACCGATGTCGGGATTACTACTATCGTTGGCAGAAGGGATGAATGAGAGAGTCAGGGCGGTGGTGTTGATCGGACTCGGGTCCAATCGGGGAGATTCCCGACGAATCGTGATGGAAGCCATGGCTCGTCTGGACGACTTTGCCGACGGTGACGTGCGTGTCTCGCACCTGTGGCGAACCTCGCCGGTGGATTGCCCGCCGGATTCTCGGGATTTCATCAATGCCGCGGCGGCCTTTAGAGCGAAGGCCGAGGTGACGCCGGAATCATTGCTTCTCGCGTTGAAGAAACTGGAGAAAGAGTATGGCCGTAATACCAATCAGCAGCGTAATGCCCCCCGGGAACTGGATCTGGATCTGTTGCTTTTCGAAGACCAGACTCGCGCAACAGAACAATTCACGCTTCCACATCCGCGCGCGGTGAACCGTTTGTTTGTATTGGCGCCAGCGGCGGAAGTGTTACCGGATGCCGTGTGGCCGGGTACCAGCCATTCGATCAGCGAGCTCCTTGCTGCGCTGGAAACGAATGAACGGGTGGTTCGACTCGGGAGTGATCAGACATGATCCCGTCCACGGCACGCGGCCGCCGAACCTCTAGCCGTTGCTCATGGCTGTCGATACTGCTGGTGGCTTCTGGACTTTCGGTATCTCTGCTGGTCCACGCCTATGAGGGCTCGGAGCATCAGTACATGACCTTCCTCGCAGCGAAACAATTCAACTACTGTGCATCCGGCACAGATGTCATGCTGCTCACGCCACTGCAGGTTCGCTACATGGCACGCGCCAATGTCGGGTTGGCGGATCGCAGTCTGTTTGCACGGATGTTCAACTGGCGTTATTTCGACCCTGCGCACCAGGCGGAATCCAGCGTCCTGTGGATGGTCGATACAAGATTCCATGAGCACTTCAATGAGATCAACACCAGGCTCAATGCCATGGATGATCCGGTGGAAGCGTACCGTGATGTGGGACGAATCTTGAATTATGTGCAGCTTGTGTCCTCTCCAGCTCGTGCCGTGCCTGTCTATGCCGGCCGATTCTGGCGGTTCAGCTTTGAAGATCGTTTCGATCACTATCCCATCGACGAAGATGCGCTCGAGGAGGCTCTCGGTAGCGATTGCGGCTTTCTGGAAGACAACCCCTGGGGATACTCGGAGGTGTTGAGTACGGTGGCGGCGGATACGCTCAAGGGCGTGAAAGAGGTGATTCCGGGCATGCCTGTCACCTGGACCGCGTTCTGGACACCCAGCAGACGATTGGGGGATTTTGGCGATTATGGAGCGGCGGGTAACAACTTTGGCCGCAAGACCGATTTCCGTTGCGGCGAAGGCCAGCGTTGCATCCTGCTCAAGGATGATCCACTTTACGCGGATTTTGCCCTGGCGCGTCATCTGAGCGCCGTACGTGGATCCATCGCGGTCATGCAGCTGATGCAGATGAGAATGCGGGATACCCTGGCGAGCGCGCGGCGGTGAAGATCGGAGTGACCCCGTGGGATTTTACCGGGCTGAATGCCAGCAAGCTCTCGCAACAGGCGGCTCGAGCGGAGTCCTTCGGTTATGACTCGTTCTGGCTCCCGGAAAGTCACTTCAACGCCAATGCTATTCCTGATCCTCTGATGCTGCTGGCGGCGGTGGCTGCGGCGACCGATAGCATTCGTCTGGCGACGACCTCTTACCTGCTGCCGCTGCGACATCCGTTGCAGGCAGCCGAACAGGTCGCGGTGCTCGATCAGCTCTCATGCGGGCGGGTGACCCTGGGAGTCGGGCGAGGCTATGCCCCGACCATGTTGAAAGCCTTCGATGTGCTGCCGCGCGAAAAACGGCACATGTTCGAACGCTGCCTACTAGTCATGCAACGAGCCTGGTCCGGAGAACCGGTATCTCTGGATGAATCTGCCGAGCAGACTGAGTCCGTGGTGCTTGATCCGCTACCGGTCCAACGTCCGCATCCCCCTTTATGGGTGGCGGCATTTGGCCCCAAGGCTCTGGCTCAGGCAGGTCGTCTGGGTCTGCCCTATCTGGCATCACCGGTGGAAAGCATGGCGACGCTGGAGAGCAACTACGCACGACACGCAGCGTCTGCCCGGGACGCCGGACATGATGAGATTGACACGGTGCCAGTCATGCGAACGGTATTTCTGACCAGTTCTGAGAAACAGGGGCGCGACCTGCGCGCCCACGTCCACAGTCAGGCACAGCGCAGCGGCAGGCTGGCGGCCGATGCGGATGTGGACGACTGGACCATCATCGGCGATCGTCATCTGGTGTCGGACCGCGTTCAGGAATATCGTGAGAGGCTCAATGTGAGTCATCTGATCGTCACCCGGCTCAGAATCAACGGCGTCGATCGCGCTGTGGTAGAAGCTTCGGTGGCGAAGCTTCTTGAAGTCATTGTCTGAAATTCTGGGGTGGAGTAGAGCATGACCTATCGTGTGTTGTGGCCGGTGATGCGTTGGCCGGGTGATCGGGATGTCGAAATCGCCAGCATGGGAGAACTGGGCCAGGCGGAATTCCACGAATCGTTGCTGGATGTCAGCGACGAGCAGTGGGCGAACTGTGATGCCATTGTCGCAGCGCCCGATGTTCCCGCGGAGTACCGTGAAAAATTGACCCACTGCCGAATTTTCGTAACGCCGAAGGTGGGTTTCGACAACATCGATATCGCCGCCTGGGGCGCTCTGGGAATTCCGGTATGTAATGTGCCGGACTATGGTACGCAGGAGGTGGCCGACCATGCCATGGCGCTGCTGTTGTCGCTCATGAAAGGGATCACCTTCCACACCCGGGAACTCAAAAAGGATCCGCAAAGACTCTGGCGACCGGCGCTGAATCCCTTCGGTAAACGGCTATCTGCCTGCACGTTCGGTGTCGTGGGGCTTGGCCGCATCGGTACCGCGGCTACCCTGCGCGCCAAGGCGTTTGGCATGGATTGTGTCGTTTTTGACCCCTACATCACCAACGGCTCGGAACTGGCGCTTGGGGTGCGTCGTGTTCACTCGCTCACCGATCTGTTCGGCCAGTGCGATGTGGTGAGTATTCATGCCCCGTTGTCGGAAGAGACAGAAAAGCTCGTCGACGCCGCAGTGCTTCGTGCCAGCAAGCCCGGGTTGATTCTCATCAACACCGCACGCGGACCGATCGTCGATCTGGATGCACTTTATGAGGCGATGAAGGCGGATCAGGTTCAGGCGGTAGGGCTCGATGTGTTGCCGGAAGAACCGGCCGATCCGGATCATCCGCTGATCAAAGCCTGGGCGGCCAGTGAAGAATGGATCGATCATCGGCTGTTGATCACACCGCATTCTGCATTCTTCACTCCGGAGAGCCTCTATGACATGCGCTTCAAAGGAGGCGAGGTGGCGTTGACATACCTGTCTGAGGATCGTATCCAGAATTGTGTGAACGGCGATTTTCTCAGCCATCGCCGATAAGCCGGTCGGTCTGAGGCTCTGATCTCAGTCCATGACCAGGGTGGTATCGATTTCCAGATACTTCCGGAGTCTGCTGGTCAGATAGTAGAACGGCAGGGTGTCCGCCAGCGCAACGCTCATCTTGAACAGATAACTACTGCCGATCAGGACCAGCATCGCCCCCAGGGTAATGTTGCCTGCGAGAAAAGTGGCACCGAAGGTCACACTGATGACCATCAGAGAATCCACCATCTGGCTGGTGAGTGTGGAAAAGTTATTTCTGAGCCAGAGGTGTTTACCCTTGGTCAGCCGTTTGAAGTAGTGGAACAATTGCACATCGCAGAATTGTGCGGCGATGTAAGCCATCATGGAGGCAAAAACCGCACCAGAGGTACATGCGTAGAGCAGTTGATAGAACTCCACGCTGCCCGAGATGACCTCACCGTTGGGCAACGCGATGTCTTCTGCGAGTTGAATCACCTGCCAGGGCGGCTGAGTATCCGCGGGCACCGCCGGTATGATGCTGCCGATCCAGAGTGTCCCGAGAATGAAGAAGTTCAGAGAAAATCCTACCCATACGAGAAAGTTGGCACGTCGTCGGCCGTAAAGTTCGCTGATGAGATCCGTGCATAGAAATGTCAACGGATAAGGCAGCACACCGACAGCCAGCGCCATGGGACCGAGTTGCACGAATCGAGTGATACCCACGACGTTCAAGAGCGTCATCGCGCAAAGAAAGATAGCGGCCAGCACGATGAAGACTCGCTCGCGGCGTTCGTTTAGATCGATTGTCGTCATCTGGACCCTGTGAAGGTCCCTAGCGTTCGATCTGACCAAGGTTGGCGTGGAGGACCGAACCGTTGATCACAGGATTGGTTGCGGACCAGAACAGACATTCAGCAATCTCGTCCGGATCGATGAGTCGACCGAACGCAGACATCGCTTTCACCGAATCCATCGCCTCGTCAGGAACGTGAGCACGCAGCATTTCCGTGTCGGTGAATCCCGGACAGATACAGGCGGTATGGATACTGCGCCCGGCAAGATCCTGACAGGTCGCCCGCATCATGCCGATGCTGGCGTGCTTGGTGACCACGTAGGAGTAGCTGCCGGGTACCGCCTTTTCAGACAGCGTCGAGCCGAGGAACAGAATCGACGATCCGGCTTTCATGAACGGAATGGCGTAGTAATTCAAACTGTTGGGTGCCACCAGGTTCACCTCGAGTACATCCCGAAACAGGTTGCTGGGGGTTTCAACGGCACTGTCGTTTTCCATCCGGGCCGCATTGTGTATGAGGGTGACAGATTCGGCCTGTTGCAATAGTGGCGTCAACTGTGGTGAAACCGGTTCGAGAAAGCCCGGAACTTTCAGGTCGCAGTTGATGTGGTTGACGGCTTCGAGCGGGCATCGACGCCGGGAGAGATTCACTACCGTGTAACCCTCCTTCAGGAATCGTTCCGCAGTGTGGAGGCCGATTCCGGTGCTTGCACCTGTGATCAGAAGACATTTCACTTTTTTCAACTCCTCCTGTTTCGCTTGTCAGCCGTGATCGGGCTGCCAGCTGGTACCTGCCCATTGGCCGGAACCCGATGAGACTTGAATATCCAGAGTCACCAACCGTAATGCGGCGACCGCCGGATCGGTTTTGACCCCGTCTAAAAACCACAGTGCGAGTTCCTCCACCGTGATGTTGCGAATCGGCAGGGTGCACACATCTCGAGGCAGAAACGGCAGCCTTTCATCGTTGAATTCCGCCACCAGATAACCATCCGCCTCGGTGAGTGTCAGATGCGGTGAGCGCTCCGGCAATAAAACTTTTTCATCGATACTTTCGCACAGTGTCTTCAGACTCGATTTCAGAATGTTGTAGTCGAAAGCCATACCGTTCGAATCGACGCTGCTGGTGATCAGCGCCCTGACATAAAATGTGTGGCCATGCAGATCCTCACGCTCCGTCGAAGAAAAAATCGTGAAATGAGCAGCGTTGAAATGCAAGTAATCTTTGCTGATCTCGACGGTGGTCAGGGTTTCGGCAGGCATCGATCAATGCTACCACAGGGGTCATTGCCAGGCGGCTGCGAAGGTTTCCATGGAGTCGAAAGTCCAGGTGGGCTCGGCGTCCACGGGCTTCGCCGCGCCGCGACTCAGGCGCTTGATCCAGACGGTGTCCAGACCGAGGGCCGTTGCCGGTACAACGTCATGGTAGCGGCTTTGGGCGACATGCAGGATGGGACCTTCGGCTTCAGAGATGAGCGTCTCGAACATAAGCGGATCCGGTTTGTACGCACCGACCCGCTGCGCGGAAATAAGCCGGGTGAAGGGATCTGCCATCGCCCTGGCACTGAACTGGAACAGCTCATCGTCGATGTTGGACAGGGCGATGAGTTGGAAATCGGCTTTCAGCAATTGCAGCGCCGGCACGGTGTCGGAGAACGGCTGCCAGCGCTCGATCGCGGCGGCGAAACCAGCGAGATCTTTTTCGCTGGGTGAGAACGCCAGCCGGTTGCCGAATTCCCGCAGGACGCCAGCCAGCACAGAGCGATAGCTGCCGCCTTGTGCCTGGATCAGGGGCTCCATCTCGGCGTAGGACTCCAGCACCCATTCATCGATCACGTGAACGTCGTGGTCAGCGAGCAGAGGTTGCAGGTAGTCCAGAATTCCGGTTTCCCAATCGATCAGGGTTCCGTAACAGTCGAAGGAGAGAGTTCGGTAATCCTCCTTCTTCAATTCTGCCGTTGTCTCAGCTGCTGCCATTTTTCACGCGTCCTGTATGTAGTCCAGTACCAGTCCGTAGAAGTAGCTGCCCGTCTGGTCGAAATACCAGCCGAGGTGATGATGACATTCTTCGCATGCTGCCAGACGCCACAGAAAGCCGGGAAACCAGGTATCCGCCGCAACGCGCCTCCCTGAAATCGAGCAGCCGAGCGCATCGCTGAAACAGCTGACATGAAATTCCAGCCCATAGGGGTTGGTGAATCGGTGGTTGACACTGCCATTGACTGCGATGCGGTCGGCTGTGCGAGCAATAATATGGGAACAGGTGGCGCAGACGACGAAATTACCGGGCTCCTGGTCTTCGCTGTCGACGATTTCCTTGAGCTTTGGATCCAGGCCTTGACGCTCTTTGTCCAGCACATCGATCATAGCGGGTCGCCAACTTTTGCGGTTGGCGGAGTTCTCCAATCAGGACGTATTTCTATGGATACTTTCGATAGCATCTTTCAGCGAGCGGCCGAGCGCAAGGGGGGCGCCGAGGCGCTCGAGGCGCTGCTCCCCAAGGCTGCGACCCGGCAAGCCTTGAAGCGCCGCATGGATGATCGCTATCTGGCGGAAATGACCAAATGTGTATTCAGGTCGGGTTTTGTCTGGCAGATTATTGAAAACAAATGGGAGGGCTTTGAATCCGCGTTTTCCGGTTTCGATGTGAGTACCTGCGCGCTCCTTTCCGACGAAGACCTGGAGCGGTTGACACAGGATAGAACCATCGTGCGCCACGCGAAGAAGATCCAGAGTGTGCGCCGCAATGCGGCATTCATTCTGGAAGTTCGTGAGTCTCATGGCGGCTTTGGCGCTTTTCTCGCCGAATGGCCGAGTGACGACATCGTTGGTCTCTGGTCGACGCTCAAGCGGCGCGGTGAAAGGCTCGGAGGCCAGACCGGACGATTCTTTCTGCGTTTTGTCGGCAAGGACACGCCGTTGATCTCGACGGACGTCGTCAAGGCATTGATCGACCAGGGGGTCATAGAGAAGGCACCAACGGCACAGAAAGCCCTGCTTGCCGTGCAGGCCGCCTTGCTGCAGTGGCAGGCGGAAAGTGGTCGCGATCTCTGTGAGATCTCGAGAATACTGTCGGCAAGTGT
Organism: Gammaproteobacteria bacterium; assembly: GCA_003228415.1. Classification (GTDB taxonomy): domain Bacteria; phylum Pseudomonadota; class Gammaproteobacteria; order Pseudomonadales; family Azotimanducaceae; genus SZUA-309. Next base: position 7,915 of record QIDL01000448.1, read on the forward strand.
TTGAATAGGCGTGATCGAATCGACCGGTGCAGGAACAACCCATGCGAATTTCTTTGAACTCGGCTCAGACAGCATTTCGAGATGAGGTGCGAGCGTTTCTGGCCGCCGAGCTACCTCCGGATATTGCGGAGCGGGTGAAGTTCGGCAAATCCGTCTCCAAGAACGATCTCATCACCTGGACACGCATTTTGAACGGTCGAGGTTGGGCGGCGCCAAACTGGCCCCAGGCTCACGGTGGAACCGGATGGACTCTCGTCGAGCGTCACCTGTTCGATGTGGAGTGTCGGGTGGCGCATGCACCGGCACTCTCCGGGTTCGGCTTCAATATGGTCGGACCTGCCATCGTTCGCTACGGATCTGACGAGCAGAAAGCTTCCCTGCTACCACAGATACTCAATGCGGATCTCTGGTGGTGTCAGGGCTACTCGGAACCCCAGGCGGGTTCCGATCTGGCATCGGTGCGCACCCGTGCAGATCGGGACGGCGACGACTATGTGGTCAACGGCCAGAAAATCTGGACCAGCGGCGCCGAACATGCGGACTGGATTTTTGCGCTGGTGCGCACGGATACCAAGGCGAAACCACAGCGCGGGATCAGTTTTCTCTTGATCGACATGACCTCGCCGGGAGTCACGATCGAACCGCTCTATGCCTTCAATGGAAAACGGCTCTGGAACCAGGTGTTTTTTGACGATGTGCGGGTGCCTTGTGGCAACCGGCTGGGGGAGGAGAATCACGGCTGGACGGTGGCAAAAAGTCTGCTCGGTGACGAACGGCTGCTGGTATCAAGGGTCGCTGAGAACAAGCGCCTGCTCGGCATACTTCGGGAGACGCTGATTCAGACCGATTGTGCGGCCGAATTCGGAGCCGCGTTCTCGTCACTCGAGATCAGACTGGCTGCACTGGAAATGACCAGCCTGAGAATTCTGACAGAGGCCGACAAGGGTGGTCAGATCGGGGCGGAGCCAAGCATGTTGAAGCTCAAAGGCAGCCAACTCATACAAGCGATGGACTCACTGTTGCTCGAAGCGGTCGGATACTGGGGTCTGCCGGTGGACGCCGGTGGAGGCGGAATGGCAATGGGTCCGGACTATGCGGAATACGCGGCATCGGGGTTGTTTCACCATCGGGGTTATACCATTGCCGGTGGAACCAGCGAGGTGCAGCACAACATCATTGCCAAGCAGGTATTGGGGCTTTAGGGAACCTCTGAACCCTTCTTTCAGGCCCAAAAAAGGTTCTAGAAAAGAGCCGTTCCAGGCATAAGAAAACGCCGGATCAGAGATCCGGCGTTTCATGTAGAGGCGGGCGAGAGGGGAGAGGAGGAGACGTTCCCGCCCGCACTGGAGCCAGTATGTCTAACGAGCGTCGTTGGCAATACTAGGGAATCTACTTAGCCGAGCAGGACCTTTAAATCCGCTTCCGGATCCGCCAGAACCTCCACATCAACCGGTTTGCCGATGAGCTGTTTACAGATCATGAATTCCTTGGGGCTGTTGACTGCATCGGCCGCCACCACGGCACCGTCCTTGAGGTAAAAAACCGCAAATTTGTTCGCTGTCATATCGCCGCGGACGATCTGAGTATCACCATCGGCAGAAAACCCGACCATCTGCAGCTTCAGCTCATACTGATCGGACCAGAACCAGGGAATGGCGGAGTACACCTTGTCATCCCCGCAGAGATTTGCGCTGGCAACCCGGGCCTGTTCCATGGCGTTCGGTACGGACTCCAGGCGCAAGCGTCGGTTCAGAAGCGGATTAGGATGATTGGTGCAGTCTCCAGCGGCGTAGACGTCCGGTGCGGAAGTCAGGCAATGGTCGTCCACCACGATGCCGTTATCGCAGGCGATACCGGCCGCTTCGGCAACTTCCACATTGGGAATGATGCCGATGCCGACGATGACCAGGTCGGCGGGAAAAGATTGGTCGCCGCATTCCACCGCACTCACCGAACCGTCTCCACTGAATCCGCTGACCATGGTAGAGGTGTGGATACGAACGCCGCGTCCGCTATGGAGCTGATGATAGAAGGCCGACATTTCGGCGGTGGTCACACGCTGTAGAATCCGCTCTTCCATTTCCAGCACGTGGACCTCGAGACCGCTTTTTACGGCCACGGAGGCAACTTCCAGGCCGATGTAACCACCACCAACGATGACGAGCCTTTTGCCGTCGGCGAAATCGCTGCGGATCGCTTCCACATCCGCGATGGTCCGAAGATAGTGAATACTGGCAAGGTCACTGCCGGATATGGACAACTTACGAGGCCGTCCCCCGGTTGCGATGAGGAGTTTGTCGTAGCTGACTGTATCTCCGGCGCTGGTAGTGACCGTCCTGGCGGCAGTATCGATGGCGGTAACACGGGTATCCACCCGCAGCGTGACGTTCTTGTCCTGATAAAACCGTTCGGGCCTCAGGTACACCCGTTCGATGCCCTGTTCACCGGAAAGATACTGTTTGGACAGAGGTGGGCGTTGATAGGGTATGTGGGTCTCGTCGCCGATGATGACGATCTCGTCCTCAAATCCTCCCTGCCTGAGACTGGCGGCGGCTTGACCGGCTGCATGGCCTGCGCCCACGATCACGATTGCCATGTTCGACTCCCTTCAAGTGTGCTGTGAAGCGGGCATTCTACTAGAGCGTGTTAGCATATGAAGCATTCTCGACGGAGGTAGGTGTGGATTTTCGGACCCTGCATGAGATCGCGAAACAAGCAAAAGCCAACCTGAACAAAGCACACTGGGACTATCTGATCGGCGGCGCGGATACGGAAAGTTCCGTCAAGCGAAATCGCTATGGATTGGACTCCTGGGTGTTTCGACCACGGGTGTTGAACGATGTCAGTGAGGTCAACGCAAGCACGGAGTTGCTCGGCGCGCCACTCAGAATTCCCGTGCTGCTGCCACCGATAGGCTCGGTGCAGGTATTCGAAGAAGGTGGAGGGGAATCGGTAGCCAGTGCGGCTCGCGAGTTCGGTGTTCTGCAGTTTCTGAGTTCCGTCTGTCTGCCGGATTTCGATGTGGTTGCCGAGCGGGTGCCCGGGCCTCGGATTTTTCAACTTTATCTGGTGAAGGACCAGGGCTGGATGGATGACATTATCGCCAGAGCGGTGGAATGCGGCTATATCGGTTTCTGCCTCACTGTGGACACCCAAACCTATTCGCGACGTGAAAGAGACATTCTCAAGGGCTTTGTGCCGCCTTCAGGCAGCCGAATCGAAGATCCCGATCACAGCAGCCAGGCTCGTATGAATTGGGACACGGTCGCTCATATCAAAGGGTCATTCGATATTCCGCTCATCATCAAGGGCGTGGCGGTGGCGGAGGATGCCAAGCGCTGTGTGGAGTCGGGGGTCGATGTGGTCTATGTCTCCAACCATGGTGGCCGCCAACTCGATCACACCAGAGCCTGTATCGATGCGTTACCGGAAGTGGTGGAGGCGGTGGACGGCCGCGTTCCTGTCATCGTCGATGGTGGATTCATGCGGGGTGCCGATGTGGTGAAAGGGCTCTGCCTCGGTGCGGATGCTGTGGGCATGGGCCGCCTGGAGTGTCTTGCCATGGCCGCCGGTGGGGCACCGGCGCTGCTACGGGCACTCGAAATCGTGGAGCATGAAATCAAGACCAGTATGGCTCTCATGGGTATCAACGATCTGAAGGATCTCAACCCCAGCCTCATGGAAAGGACCCAGCCATTGACACCGTCACATGTGCTCGCGGCCTTGCCACTGCTCGAAGAGGGCTACTGAACAGGCAGCCGGACAATTCGGCAGGGATCTCCGCGTCAGGGACTATCGTGTCAGGGGAAGGGCCGTGGTCGATTTCATCTCAGACATCGCGATGTTGGAATGCACTTCCTGCACACCGGGCAACTGGCTCAAGATCTCGAAGAAGAATCGTTCGTAGGATTGAATGTCCTGAGTCACGATTCGAACCAGAAAGTCCATCTCGCCCATGAGGGTAAAACACTCCTGTACTTCCGCATGACTGCGTATGGCGTCCGCAAATTCCGGTAACGATCGGCGACCGTGGGCATTGAGTTTGATGAGCGCGAAAACCAGCACATCGAGCCCGAGCTTGTGGCGATCGAGATGGGCGACCCGGCGGCTGATGACGCCGGATTCCTCCAGCCGATTGATCCTTCGCCAGCAGGGCGACTGCGATAAGCCGATGCGCGTGCCGATCTCAGCGGCGGACAGCGAAGCATCCTCCTGCAACAACTGAAGAATTTCTCGATCGAAGTCATCCAGATCTTGCGGGTCGGATTCGGAACTCAACCTCTTGAAGTGCATGAAATAGACCCAATACATGTAAATAGAGAATGATCAATTTACTATATAGGATATACAGGGTTAGAAAGCGACATAAAGTTTCTAACATCGACCTAGAATAATCTTCTCTTCACTTCCACATGAGAGCGCGCAGGGGAATGGACATTCTTGCAGCGGATCACGAGCAGGTCGTGTTACGGCATGACCGAAACACCGGCCTGAGAGCCGTGATCGCCATCCATGACACTACCCTCGGCCCGGCGGTTGGGGGTTGTCGGCACTGGGCCTATGATAGTGAATCCTCGGCGCTCATTGATGTGCTCAAGCTGTCGGCAGGCATGACCTTCAAGAATGCGTTGGCAGACGTTCCCTTTGGCGGCGGTAAGAGTGTCATTCTGGGTAAACCAGGTGAACGGCTCAGCGAAGCCATGCTCGAGCAATTCGGCCGGTGGATAGAAGAGCTCGGTGGTCGCTACGTAACCGCTGAAGACGTAGGCATGCGGGTGGCCGACATGCGGGTGGTGGCTCGGCGTACGCGTTACGTGTCTGGTTTGGGCAGGAACGGTATCGGTGGCGACCCGTCTCCGGCAACGGCGCTGGGTGTATTCATCGGCATGACCGCAGCGGCGAAATATCGGCTTGGCGTCGCTTCGCTCGAAGGGCTGCGTGTGGCGATACAGGGTCTGGGCAACGTGGGGATCAAACTGTGCAGGCAGTTGCACAGTGCCGGGGCCCGGCTGGTTGTCAGCGATATCGATGCTTCGCGGGTCAACCGGGCGGTGGCTGAATTTGGCGCCAGAGCGGTACCGCCGGATGCCATCTTCGGTGAAAAAGTGGATGTGTTCGCGCCCTGCGCCCTGGGTGGAATTCTAAGCCAGACCAGCGTGGCACAACTCCAGGCGAAAGTGGTGGCTGGGTCGGCAAACAACCAGTTGGCCGATCAAGACGTCGCAGCGATGCTGGCGGCGCGAGACGTGCTCTATGCCCCCGACTTCGTCATTAACGCTGGTGGCACAATCAGCGTGGCGGCCGAGTACCTGCATGTGGAAGGCTATCCCGACGACGCCTGGGTTCGCGACCGTATCGATGCGATCCCGGATCGGCTCATGACCATATTCAGCGTTGCCCGGGATCACCGGCAGACAACCGACCAGGTTGCCCAGACGATGGCACGGGAGGTGCTCGCCAGAGGGCCGCAACTCGTTGGGCCGGATCGCAACGCCAGACGCCACGCGACATAAAGCATCCTGTTCGGTGGCTTTGTCCATGTGATCTAAGAGATCATCTGCTGGTGATGGCAGCGGGGAAGTGAGTCGGTGACCAAGTATCGAGAGGCATTTCAATGGCCGCCGCTGCGCGCCTTGAATCAGCGTCTCGAAAGGCGCGGCACGACGGCAAGGCAGCGTGAAGCCTTCACCCCTGAACGGCTGATGGAGATCGCTTCCAGAACGACAGGTCTCGATGACTTCGGGGACCCCCATTTTGTCGAACCGCTCGGTCTTCTCTGTGAAGATATCCGTGCCAACCAGGACATACACTCGCTCGGATGGTGGTTTATCTCCGAGCTGTTCAAACGCCGGTTGATCACCCGGTTGAAACTTGCCGAGCTGGAAAAAATCCAACCGGAGATATTCTCCCAATCCGTCGATCGGCCGCTGATCATAGTGGGCCTGCCGCGCACCGGGACCACTCGACTGATGCGTATCCTGGCCGAGGATCCTGCCAATCGTCCTTTGCTCAACTGGGAGTCGTTCGAACCGGTACCTCCACCCATTCAAGGCAGGGTCCGATTCGACCGACGGCGGCTGCGCGGAATAGCGGCCACCAGTATTTTTTCGTTGTTGATACCAGGTTTTCAAGCGATTCACGCGACCGGCGCCGATCTGCCGGAAGAGTGTGTGATGTTGCTGGCCAACAGCTTCGACTCCTGGCTGAACGTGCTGCAGTTCGACGCGCCGAACTACCAGCAGTGGTTTTTGAACACGTCTCACGGAACAACATACGCTGAGCACAAAAAACAGCTGCAGGTGTTGCAATGGAAATTCAAGCGGGACCGATGGTTGCTGAAGTCCCCGGGTCATATGTTCGGACCCGCCGAGCTGTTGGCCACCTATCCGGACGCATTGATCGTGCAGACCCACCGGCATCCCAACAAGGCCATCCCGTCAATCGCGTCCCTGTCCGCGGCGGTACGCGGGATGATGGTATCGCGCCTTGACGATGAGCGGGTTGGCCAACAGATTCTCGAGCAGATGAAGGTGGGTGTTCATCGGCTGCAGGCCCACACGCCGGAGATTCCGGCCAACCAGTACATGGCGATTCAGTATGAGGATATCGTTCGCGACCCGATGAGCGTGATTACAGAGATCTACCACCACATGGATCTCCCGATATCGACTCGAGCAGAATCAGCCTTCCAGACAGAAATTGCTTCGAACCCAAAAGACAGCAAGGGTAGGCACAACTATCAGCCGGAGCAGTTCGGGCTCGTTCCGGAGCGCATCGATAAACATTTCGCAGAATACGTGCGGGCAAACAATATCCCGTCGGCGTAGCACCCGAACGCTTGAGGATTACTGAATTCCAAGCGAATAAACAAGAGTGACAACGGTCGGCTGATGCTTAGCCGTGACCGCGACTAAACCCGTTCCAGCAGAGGTCTGGTTTCATCATTCTGCCAGTCGGCAAGCAAGTGCAGAAAATCCTCGAGGGTTTTGGCTTTCGAGATCAGATAACCCTGGACATAGTGACAATTAGCCTCTTCGAGGTGCCTGAGTTGTACCTCTGTTTCGACACCTTCGGCAACTACTTCCTTACCAAGCGTGGTGGCGATACTGATTAGATGCTGTACCAGGATGCGCGCCTGATCGGAAGACTCGATCTCGGTGATGAAGGACCGATCGATCTTGACTACATCCAGCGGTAACTCTCGCAACATGTTCAGCGATGAAAACCCGGTGCCGAAGTCGTCCAGCGCGATCTTCATGCCCGCCGATTGGAGAATTTCCAGTTCCTGCACAACCATATTTTTGTCATGTGCAAAGACCGACTCGGTGACTTCGATCTCGATGAATTGATGCGGCAACATCCGCTGATCGAGTAGTGAAAGCAGTGATATCGCAAAGCCATCGGTCATGAGCTGCTTGGCCGATGCATTGATGGCGACACTGTCGAGCTGAACACCGACGCTGTTAGCGGCGGCAAACAGGTCGGCTGTCCGGTCGACCTGTATTGAAGTGAAGTCGTGGATGAGGTTGGTTTCCTCGGCGATGGGCACGAATACTTCGGGCAACACGGAACCGAGCTGCGAGTCGGTCCAGCGTATCAGCGCCTCCGCGCTGGTCACCGTTCGATTAACGAGATCGAGCTTCGGTTGGAAGTGCATTTCCAGCTCGTTGCGGGCAATCGCGCCTCTCAACCGGCTCTCAATCAGCACTCGATGGCGACTGGCTTCATTCAAGGTATCGTCGAAGAACGCGAATCGACCCCGACCCGCTTCCTTGGCACGGTACATGGCGGAATCCGCTTTCATGATCAGTTCCTCGACCTTCTGTCCATCGTCTGGAAACAGCGCAACGCCGATCGATGCGCCGACCGTATGCTCCATCCGGTCGACGATTATGGGCTGGATAGCGGAGGCGATGATGCGCTCGCAAAGATCAGAAACGGACTTTTCCTCATCGCACCCGGACACGATGACAGCGAATTCATCACCACCCATTCTGGCAATGGTATCCACCTCGCGAAGACATTCCTTGAGCCGTTCGGCGATGATCACCAGCAGGCGATCACCGGCCTTGTGGCCTTCGGTATCGTTGACCTTCTTGAATCCATCCAGATCGATGAACAGAACCGCACCTTGCTCTCCACGCCAGGACCGAGAAATGTGTTCACGGAGTTTTTCCTGAAAGGCATGTCGGTTGATGAGCCCTGTCAGTTCGTCGAAGTGGGCTTTCTGGTAGAGGATTTCAGAGCGCTGGATATTGGTGATGGCGACGGATAGACGGTCGGCAAGGTCGGTGAGCCTTTTTGTTTCCGCCACCAGCAGTGAGCGGCTGGCAGTCGCAATCAAAGCTCCGGTGATGTTGCCATCCGCTGCCACAGCTAGACAGGATCGTACGGAATCGCCGCAGACGCGCTTGGCGATACGCTGATAACCGTCGATGTCGCGCAGGCTGTCGTCGGATATTTCCAGGAGGCCGATCGGCTCCTCCACGAGTTGCCGGTTGTTCAGTCGGTATTTGGTCAGGATTTTCTTGGGACCGTCCATGCGCAGGATCAGTGCAATTTCAATGCTGTCCGTGCGGGCGCTCAACAGGACCTTCCTCACGACCGTATCCAGATCGGCGGAAGAGAGGATGAGCCGATCGATGTCGGCCACCGACTGGCTTGATTTGAGCGATGTCTGGAGCTGATCGGTCATCTCGTTGAAAGCCTCGCCAAGGGATTGAAACTCGTCCAGCTCGCGCACCTTTACTCGATGTGCGTAGTCCCCGCGAATGATGAAACGGGTGAGTTCCTCAAGTCGACCAAGCAGTGCGAAGCGGCGGCGCAGCAGCCGAACCATCACGCAGGTCGTGAAGAGAAACGCGATCGCCACCACGCCGGTACCTGCCCAGATCGGCAGTCTAAGCAGGTCCAGAGAGTTGACCAGGAAGGCAGCAATAGACACGCAGGCAAACAGGCTGACCAGCGCCAATAGCTGGCGCTCGATTCTGTATCCAGTTCTTTCTCTGCCTGGCCTGCTCATGAAGTGGATACGACCCTGTGTGAAAAGCCCTGAATATGAGATAAGAACACGGGCGTCACGTCGGGTCTGTGATGAAGTCGACGGAAACTGTTCCGAGTCTATGCGGAAACTCCTGGATTCGCTTCCCCAGCGGCCCTGACCCGGTCCAGACGACCCGCTTCATCTCCGGGTAGAAATTTCAGTGCCGCGACGATGAACGATCCGGCCACGAAGAACATGATCAACGAATAGATCATGGCCTGACGCAAGGCCTCACTCGAATCCCCGGTGGCGACGCTGATGCTGTCACTGACATAGCCAATCAGGTATGGCCCCAACGCCAGTCCGATGAAGGTAATCATCATGATGTAAAACGCAGAAGCTATGGCTCGCATGCGTGGCATCACCAGGTCGTTGAGGGTGCTGGCACTTGGGCCGGTCCACATCGGGGAAAATATGCTGAAAAAGAAACTGCAGACATACGCCACGATCGGACTGTCGGTGGTTAGAAACCCGAACACGAAAGGCAGCGAAAGAACTGGCACGGCGGCGATGACAAAAAGGCGCCCGTTAACGAAACGCCTTCTCAGAAGATCGGACACCACACCGCCCATGGTCACCCCGATCCAGCCACCGAGTGCCGCGCCCAGACCCAGATACGTCCCTACCTCGGATGCGCTCTGTCCATGGACTCTGATCATGAAGGGCGCGCCCCAGAAGCCGATCCCGTAGGTAATAAATGCGTAGAACGGAATACCCCAGGCCAGGCAGATCATGGTTTTGCACCTGAAAATCATGTTGAAAGTGGGGTAGTCGGTGATGCGAACGTTCTGCACCCAGGACACCGCCGCATACACGCCAACTGCGAGGGCAGCCCACTGAGCGAAATTGCCTGTGGATTCAACGAGCAGGTACCCCAGAGCTCCGATCAGCCCGAGAAAAACCAGGTTCCAGAGCACGACTTTGATGCCTCCGACTCGCCACAGGTTAATCACGGTCAGTGGCGGCAGTACCGACATCAGTTCTTCAAACGCCGCTTTGAACGGATGCGGGTGGACCGTGGCGGTCAGGCCTTCACTCTGACCACGAGTTGGCTCCTTGAGGCTGCGTACCCAGAACGCCATGAGGATTCCGGGGATGCCGACCACAAAAAATGCGGCCTGCCAGGCCTTGAGCCCGAATGGTGCCGTCGATATATCAGGATATGCGCCATTCCAACTGTCTACGATCATGCCGCCTAAGAAGGTACCGATACCTGCGCCGATATATATTCCGCTGGAGTAAACGGCGAGTGCCGTTGCCCGTACCCTGGGTGAAAAATAATCGGACAACATGGAGAATGCAGCGGGTGTCGCGCTTGCTTCACCGACCCCTACGCCGAATCGAAACGCCGCCAGAGATCCGAAGCTACTCGCAGTACCCGACAGGGCCGTCATGATGCTCCAGAAAAACAGCCCTGCGGATATCAGGCTTTTCCGTACCCAGACATCCGCCAGCCGCCCCAGCGGGATGCCGAACACCGCGTAAAAAACAGCAAACGCGGTGCCGTACAAAAACCCGATTTGAGCATCTGTGACGCCGATGTCAGCCTTGATTTCTTCGGCGAGAATGGAAAGGATCTGGCGATCGATGAAATTGAATATGTAAACAATGACCAACACCAGCAACGCGTATCTGGCGTATCTGCCGCCGACCTCCTGACCGGCGTTTTCGTGATCAAGCACTGGCTCCCCTCCTCCCTAAAGAGATATTCGTCCTTTTTCAGCTCAGCTTTTCTCAGCCTCATCCTCAGCTTCAGCCTAGCAGGCCAGGCAGCCGAGACAAGTATCCGGGTCCGTGGCTATTTCCAGTAAGGTGCCTTCAGCAGGTCTTTGTACAGCTTATCGGTCTGATGGAGATAGCCCTCCGGATCGATGTGACCCATGTCGCCGAGGGTCGACCAGCCATTGTGATTGTAAGCCCGAGCCGTCTGGCAATTGCCTTCGGAGTCGGAGTAGTACTCATATAAGATG
>QIDL01000604.1 GCA_003228415.1 Gammaproteobacteria bacterium
GACGGCAAGCTCAAGAAGACCTACCGATTTGCGGATTTTGTCGAGGCGTTTGCTTTCATGACCCGATCTGCTCTGGTGGCGGAGCGCCTGAACCATCATCCCGATTGGTTCAACGCATATGGCACGGTTCGCGTGGCGCTCAATACCCACGACGCACATGGAATAACCAGGCTGGATTTCGAGCTGGCGAGCGCCATGGAAGCCGCGGCCGGGTCTGCGGATGGTCTGGCAGCGGTCACGGATCGCACAGCCACGTCTGCGGGTCCACTTCTGGATTGAATCCGCCCGCTATGACTCGAATACGCTTTGAGTGATACTTCTCTTTTTCGACTCGGGAGTAACAGTGAGCATCGAAATCTGGATCGTTCTCGTTCTTGGGGCATCTCTGGTCTCTGCATGGATCGGCTTCAGCTACGCTCGACGCGGCGGACCCACTCGGGCACAGATGGACGCGCTCGCTCATGAGCTTGATCAGGCGCGTCAGGAGGCCGAGACCGTGCAATCCGGCGTCAACGAGCATTTCGAGCAGAGTGCGGTTCTGTTCGGCAATCTCGCCAAGGATTACCGGGAATTTCTCGAGCACTTTTCCGAAAGCGCTCGGTCACTCGGCCTGCCTGAGAGTCGCGCGCGAGAGTTGCTGGAACAGGGTTATCAGCCGCTGATCGCTCATAGTGAAATTGAAGACGATGTGCGAGTCGTGGAGGCAAGCGCCGAAGTTGAAACCGCTGAACCGCCGCTGATGGAGGATGTGGTGGAGACGGCACCGGCGCCTTCCTCAAACGAGGTGGCCCCGGCCGAGTCAGATCTGGGAACAGGCAGTGTCGAATCCACCGATGCGGCAGCCATTGTCGATCGGCCGATACCGGAAGTGATCGTCGAGATGCCTGATGAGGGCGCGTCTGGCAGCGAGTCCCTGGATGATTCTGAGGACGACCGGGAAGAAGTGGTCAGACAACACGCTGGTTGATGACGCCGGCCGTCAGTCATCTGACAGAATGAACTCGGCGCCCTTTTCGGCAATCATGACGGTGGGCGCGTTGGTATTGCCTGAGATGATCTGTGGCATGACGGATGCGTCGATCACCCGCAATCCCCGCACCCCGCGGACCTGCAGACGATCGTTGACCACCGCCATGGCGTCGTTGCCCATCCTGCAGGTACCGACGGGGTGGAAGATCGTGGTACCGAGATCCCGGGCGGCGTCCAGCAGTTCTTCGTCGGTCTGATAACTCGGCCCGGGTTTGAGCTCCTTCGGCTCGAAGCGTGCGAGCGCAGGCGCGATCATGATCTGTCGAGTGAATTTGAGACTCGAGACAGCCACCTGCTGATCTTTCGGATCGGAAAGATAGTTCATGGTGATCGCCGGGTACTGGTCCGGATCGGGCGATTTAACACGCAGATGACCGCGGCTGTTTGGCCGCAGGTTACATACCGACGGCGTGATCGCGTCGAACGGGTGCAGAGGGTCGCCAAACTTGTCCAGTGACAGGGGCTGCACATGCCACTCGATGTTGGCGCTGGCTTCATCCGGGGCACTTTTTGCAAAGGCACCGAGCTGCGACGGTGGCATGGTCAGCGGACCGGTGCGGTAAAACAAGTACTCCAACCCCATGGCGGCCTTACCGAACAGTGACCTGGCTCTCCTGTTGAGCGTGATGGTGTTCTTCACCTCGTAAATCGTACGCACCTGAAGATGGTCTTGAAGGTTCTCACCCACGCCCGGGAGCTCATGAACGACCGGGATACCCTTCTCGTGCAAAAGTGCACCGGGACCGATACCGGACAGCTGTAGAATTTGCGGTGAGCCGATAGAGCCCGCTGCCAGGACAACTTCCTTTCTTACCGGAATCGTCGCAGGCGTGTCGCCCCCGAAGCGAACGGTCACAGCGCTGATTCCTGGTCCGTCATCGTTGCTGTCGATGACCAGTTGCTGCACGTGAGCGTCGGTCCTGATGGTAAGGTTCCTGCGCGACGCGATGGGTCGGAGAAAGGCCCGGGTGCCACTCCAGCGCCTGCCCCTTTTCTGGTTCATGTGAAAATAGGCGTTGCCGAAGTTGTCACCACGATTGAACTCCTCGATCTTCGGAATACCGCATTGTTCGGCCGCATCCCGCCAGGCGTCGAGGATTTCCCAATTGACCCGGCGCTCCTCTACCCGGAGTTCTCCGCCGCTGCCATGATACTCGTCTGCGCCATGCTGATAGTCTTCCGAGCGCTTGAACACCGGCAGCACATCGTCCCAGCCCCAGCCTCTGTTGCCGAGCTGTGCCCAGGTGTCGTAGTCGCTACGCTGTCCTCGCATGTAGATCATGGCGTTGATGGATGAGCAGCCACCGAGCACCTTGCCGCGGGCATAGCGGAAGCTGCGCCCGTTGAGACCGGGATCGGGCTCTATCTCATAGCACCAGTCGGTGCGCGGATTGTTGATCGTGTACAGGTAGCCGACGGGAATGTCGATCCAGAAGTAATTGTCTTTGCCGCCGGCTTCCAGAAGGAGCACATTGTGTTCGGGATTTGCCGAGAGCCGGTTGGCCAGCACGCATCCGGCGGTACCAGCGCCGATGATGATGTAGTCGTAGGCCTGCTGATTTCTCATGTCGAACACAATACCATCGAGGACCGATGAAATATCTGATTCTCATCAACGCCGGGCTCTGGCGGCGACCCGTCCGAACCGTCCTCACGATACTGGCGGTGGCAGTGGCATTTGTGCTGTTTGGCGTGATGCATGGAGTGGTGTCCAGTTTCGATAGCGCTCTCGATCGAATGAGTGATACCCGGCTCAGAGTGACCAGCCGCGCCAGTATTCTGGAGACCATACCGATCTCCTACCGAACTCGATTGTTGCAGGTGGAAGGTGTGAAGCTGGCCGTCCCCATCGCGATTTTTCTCGGCTATTACCAGAGTCCTGTCAATCGCGTTACCGGTGGGGGATTGGATCTGGCAGAGTTTCTCGAGGTGATGCCGGAGATCCGGGTACCGCCACAAGAGCGGGAGGCTTTGCTCAGCAGCCGTACGGGAGCGGTAGCCGGGGTTGAGCTGGCGGAGAAATTCGGCTGGAAGGTGGGTGACCGGATTCCGCTCAAATCCATGCTGTGGATAAACGAGGATACCGGTCAGGACTGGAATTTTGATCTTGTTGCCATCGCCAACGCAGGCAGCGAAGATGATCGCGCCTTTGCTCAGGAATTCTACTTCCACTACGATTATCTCGACCAGGCGCGCAAGGTCGGTAAGGGTCGCGTGCACCAGTTCATTCTGGGGATCGATGACGCCGGGTCTGCGGATCGGATCGCTCAGGAGGTGGACGCCATGTTCGCCAACTCGTCCGATGAGACCTCGACGCTCAACGAAAAACAGTACCTTCAGAACAGTCTCAGACAGTTGGGAGACATTGAGTCCTTCGTTTATTACATCCTGGCGTCGGTACTTTTTACTCTGCTGTTCATGACCGCGACCAACATGACGCAAGCCATCCGCGAGCGGACATCGGAGCTCGGCATCATGCGCGCACTCGGGTTTCAGGGGCACGGTCTTGCGTTGCTGATCGTGGTCGAATCGAGTGTCTTATGCCTGCTGGGGGCGATACTGGGGCTCGCCATCGCGGCTGCAGTATTCCCCTCGGTCTTTGCGTCGTTTGGCATACAAGGGATCGATCTTGACAGCGGTGTCTTCGGCCTGGGTCTGCTTATCGCCGCGGCCATGGCCGTGCTGGCTTCTGCCTGGCCGGCCTGGCGGGTGAGCTCGTTAAGCGTGGTTGATGCCATCGCCGGTGAGAATCGCCGGTGAAACAGATGTTCAAGATCACCTGGATGAACCTTCAGAGTATCCCGCACAGGTTGGGTCTCTCGCTGGTTATCTGTATTGGTACGGCCAGCGTGGTGGCTGTGCTGGTGACCGTGCTGTCCATGGCTACGGGTCTGGTAGATACGGTCGCAAGCGGCGCCGATCCCAGTCGGGTTCTAGTCATGCGCAAGGGTGCGCTTGCGGAGTCGCTGAGCAGCTTGTCACGCGAAGCGATGCTGGTGATCGAGACGGCGCCAGGCATTCTTGAAGTCGATGGTCGGCGGGCGGTGTCTCCCGAAATCGTCGTGAGTGTTGATCTACCGCTCATCGGCGGCAATGGTAATGCTGCCGTGATTCTACGTGGGTTGACCGGCTCCGGTTGGCAGGTGCGTCCGGAACTCGAGATCGTCGAAGGTCGGGTGTTCGATAGCGGCAGGTTCGAGGTCGTCGTCGGACGCGCGCTGCAGAGCCAATTCGCCGATCTGGCGGTCGGAGATACGGTATCTTTTTACTCGAACAGCTGGACGGTTGTAGGGGTGTTCGAGCAGCACGGAGCGGTCTCGGAGTCGCAGCTGATAGCGGATGCAAGAACGTTGATGTCTGCCGCCAATCGAAACGTCTACAACTCGGCCACTGTGGTCATGGAGGACATGGGTGAATTTGACGCCTTCAAGATGTCGCTGGATGAAAATCCGCAATTGACCGTGGAAGCATTCAAGGAGACTGTCTACTACGAAAGGCAGGCCGAATCTGCGGGACAGATTCTGAAATTCGTTGCGTATGTCATCAGCGCCATCATGGCGTTGGGCGCATTGTTTGGGGCCGTCAATACCATGTACACAGCGGTTGCAACCCGAACGGCGGAAATCGCGACCTTGAGAGCGTTGGGATTCGGAGGGGCAGCTGTGGTGATCAGTGTGCTCACGGAAGCATTGGCGCTGTCGCTGATCGGCGCGGGATTCGGCGCCCTGGTGAGTTGGTTGCTGTTCAACGGGACGGTCTTCAATGCCGGTGGTCAGTTGGGCGCAATCGGAGTGCGGCTCGAAGTGGGCATGCCTGTCATAGCCATTGGGGTTGTCTGGGCGTGTACGATCGGTCTGCTGGCCGGTTTCCTTCCGGCCCTCCGTGCCGCACGGCTGCCTGTCGCCATTGGTCTGCGGATCGGTGCATGATCCGTGCTAAACGATAGCGGCGCTAGATGGGAGTTCGCTTGTTGAACACGCCTTCGCGTGAGGTGGATCCGCATACGGTACCGACCCGTTCGCGCTTCGCGTTCGGAATCGGTGCATCCGCCGAAACGATGTCTCTGTATTCTCTGGCCGTGCTGGGCATGCTGTTCTACAACCAGGTCCACGGGCTGGACGTGTTGCTTGCCGGGCTTGTTCCAACGATAGCGTTGTTCGTGGATGCCATCTCGGATCCGTTGATTGGCTCCCTGTCCGACCGCTTTCGAGGCAACCGCTGGGGCCGGCGTCACCCATTCATGTTTGTGGCGCCACTGCCCATCGCCATCAGCTTTTTCTGTGTGTTCAGCCCGCCGGAAAGTCTCGAAGGAGGTGAACTGTTCGCCTGGTTCCTGGGCTGGTCAATCAGTCTGAGAACCTTCATGACGGTATACCATGTGCCTCACCTGGCGTTTGGCGGAGAGCTTTCCAGGGACTATACCGAGCGTTCGAAGATCATGAGCTACAACAATTTTTTCCAGTGGGTGGGTGGGGCTGGAATATTCAAGATCAATACCCTGGTCTTCTTCGCCACCGCGGGCGTCGCAGGAAATGGACTCTTGAACGGCGAGTCCTATCCGGTCTTCGCGATAGCAATCGCCACCGCCATCTTGATTGTGCTGCTGGCGAGCGCCTGGTTCACCCGCGACCGCATTGCGCTGCTGCCGAAAACTCCGGAGGATTTGCCGAGGTTCTCGTTCAAGAACTTCCTGAAAGATCTGGTCGGAGCCTTCTCAAACCGTAACTACCTGATGCTGATGATTGCCTATTTCAGCCTGTCCATGATGCTGGGAGTTCGAACGGCATTTACCAGCTACATGAACATCTTTTACTGGGAGCTGCCAGCGCAGGATATCGGTACGCTGATTTTTGCAGGCTCTTTCGTCGGCTATCTCACAGGCTTTTTCTTCTCTGCGCGTCTGCATCATGAATTCGACAAACGAGCGACCATCGTCGCGACTGCGGTAGGTCTGTCGATCTTTCCGGCCATGCCGGTGATCCTGCGCATATTTGAGAGTTTTCCTGAAAACGGCTCCAATCTGCTGCTGCCCTCCATCGTTGCCTTCGGCATATTCTCGGCAGCTTGCGGCAGTATTCTGAACATCAGCGTGATGTCGGCGCTTGCCGATATCGCAGATGAAAACGAACTGCGCGTTGGCCATCGTCAGGAAGGCGTCCTCTATGCCGCTCGAACTTTTTTCGCCAAACTCGATAACTCCATCGGTCACGGGATCGCGTCCGTTGTGTTGTGGCTGATCGCTTTTCCGGATAACGCCACACCAGGTGAGGTGGACGAATCTACGATCTGGTGGTTGGGTATGATCGATTCTCCCCTTGCCATATTTCCAGGCCTCATCGCCGCCTGTTTTTACTGGCAGTATCGAATCAATCGGAAAACCTACGATACGACTCAGGAGCAATTGGCGGAAAAGCATGCGAGCGAAGCAGGCACCCGGTGACTGGTCCGGTCGTCGGTTCCGATCGTCGGTTCCGATCGTCGGTTCGGATCAATAGACGCGGACGCCGCCGAATGTGCGTCGGACTTTACGATCGAGCCACCAGTTCCCCGCAAACCAGCCCACGAAGAACGATGATAGAGCGGCGGCGATTACCCAGATCATCGGCACCAGAATACCGGATGCCTGGAGGGATTCCTTGAGTGTCGCGTTTTCCTGCTGCAACGCGGGCAGGTCGATGATGTCCTGGCGAACCTGGTCCAGCTCCTGTTGAAGGGATTGCGCACGCTCGGCCAACGATGTCTGCGCCGATTCGGCTGCCGCCAGCGCGCTTTGCGATACGGCCTGCTGTTGCTCCAGGCTGGCCAGGCGCCGTCGAGCAGGTTCGATTTCGACCAGATAGGCCGTTTTCACCCAGCCTTCCGCACCGTCTTCCGCGCGAACCCGGACCGACATCAGTGAACGCTCGAGTATTTCCAGGCGAGCACCGCTGATCAGCGTCTTGATCGACCTGCCTGAGGTTTCTTCGGTCCGATAGAGACCCAGACGCAATTCGTCGGTCACGTAGACAATGCCGGAGGGTTGCGCTGCCAGCAACGCCGCCGACGCCAGGAGCGTGACCATCGTCATGGCTGCCTGGCCCAAGCGGCGATTTCGCGTCATCAGGGTGCGTCGCCGAACAGATCGAGTTCCCGTCGGCGCGGATCAACAATCAGTGCGGGCTGGCTGTCAATCACCATGGTGGCACGATGGTCCGCGGCGTAGGTCGACCATTCCGGCAGCCCGTCATGATTGGGGTCGCCCGTTCTGGCGAATGCAATCCAGGCCTCGGACATCATGTCGGCGATGGCCTGCTGCTCTTCGCCGATGCCGGACATGGATTCAGATCTGGCCACGTTGTCGAATACGAAGCCGATCTCCAGTGCGTGCGGTGAGCCCCACTTGCCGTCGTCTACCGGCGTATTCCAGTTGAAGAGATAGCTGTAGACGGGCGCAGCGCCCTGGGCGGCTTTGCGATCGGCCAGCGTCAGTGTGCGTCGCAGGAAGCCGTTGTCGGTAGTTGCCTCGAAGAACAGTGCCGGCGCGTCGATGTCCGGATGCAGGGCCCGGTAGCCGTCGATGACGCCACCGCTGTCGACACCCGGGATTGAGGTCGTGAGCGCGGCAGGCAGCGTCTCCCAGGTCAGATCGAACAGCTCGGGTCGTCTGGCACCAGCGAGCAAGGACATCTCGGAGCGGGTGGTTCCGATCAATAGCGGGATTTCGACCGATTGGGGGGGTGCGTCCGGTTCGAAGGGATGGCGGGTGGAGTAGATACCGTCCAGCACCGGACCGGATCCCGGCCTGGGCCCACCGTCCTGTGCCACCGTGAGAGCGGCGGCTTCGATTTGCTGAGGCGCCATCGTGCGAATCTCATCGATGGTCGTTGCATCGAGGCCGAGTTCGGAGACCAGTGCGGCGGTGGCTTCGGCCGCTTGCTCAGCGGTCGCGTTGGTGAGTCTTGGTCCGCTCTGGACCACCGCCCGGTGAAAGAGTCCCGCTGCCGCGTCCATCGCCATCAGCGCGCTGACCTTCATGCCGCCACCGGACTCGCCGAAGATCAGCACGTTGTCCGGATCGCCGCCAAACTCGGCGATGTTGTCCCGTACCCATTCCAGTGAAGCCACCTGGTCGAGCTGACCGGCATTGCCGGAACCGCGAAACTGTTCGCCATATTGATCCAGATAAAGATAGCCGAACACGTTCAGTCGATGGTTGACAGTGACCACGACCACATCGCCTCGTTGCACCAGACGGCTGCCATCATAGGCGTTGCTGGAACCGGAGCCGCTGGAAAACCCACCGCCGTGGAACCAGACCAACACCGGTCTCTTGGCTTGATCGGCCAGGGCCGGCGTCCAGATGTTGAGAAACAGGCAGTCCTCGCTGAGCGCCGGACGTGGATCGCTGATCCAGGACGCGAACAGGCCAATGCTGCCACGGTTTGTCGCCTGGCGCGCCGAGTTGCCGTAGGCAACTGCCTCTTGCACCTCGGTCCAGGGCTCTGGCGGCGCCGGTGGCGCAAATCGGGTACCGGCGGTATCGGCGCCGTAGCGAATGCCTTTGAAGACCAGCACACCATCCTCTTGAATACCGCGAACGGGGCCATAGATGGTGTTTGCGATGGGAGTTGATGGCGTGGACGTTCCTTGGCCGGTGGTGCGGTCGAGGTCTTCCTGCCCCTGGCTGGAGACTGTGGCGGCATCGGCTTCCGGCGCCTGGCTGCCCTCCTGGCAACCGACGCTCAGCGCGATCAGAGCCGTGAACAGCATTGTCCGGATGATCGGGGTGAGAGGAAAAGATCTGGCCATTTCGTTGCCTGCGTTTTTGTAAACCACCAGTGGGATTCCTTGTTGGTTATTTTCGAATTTCTCTATCAGACGTTGGATTTGTCACTAAATCAAGGCTTTCGAGGTTCACGAAGCACTTCGCTTCTCGCTGGGGCTTACAGCCTCAACGAAGGTCTTGCGAGGGGCGAGTTTCGCTCGCAGCCTTTTCGAGTGTTGTCGATGACCCCCCGGCACGTTCAATTTCGGCCTTCAGCGCTTCCCGGTCCAGGGCTCCGGTGCTTGCAGCGGTATCAATCAGGCCCTGCACGACCGTGTCCAGGGACTGACCGACGCTCTGGAGATCTGCGGCTATGCGCTGAATCACCCCTGCGGCATAGGCGGTGTTCGCGCCGCTCGATGGATCGGTGAGCCGGCCATCTTCGCGCGTGGACCACTGTGCCAGGTGCTCGAGCGCATCTTCGAAACGGCGTTCACTGATGCCGCCACTGCGTCTGAGGATCTCCAACGAGTAATACTCCGCAAGACCTTCGACAATCCAATCGTCTCCCTGGGCCGCAGGGGTGGCGATGGCGACATGGACGAGTTCGTGGAGCAGGGTGCTGGTCGCGTTGCCGCTGACCAGGGGCCGGGTGGGATGCAAGTACAGAGATGCCGGGGCGGACAACCCGCCGCGCCACATTTTCTCACCGCTGCCGACGACCAGCAGACGTGATGGAAAGGTTGGAAATATGTCGATCAACGTCGGCAGGGTCCAACGCAGAAATGCCAGGGTGTCCTGACGACGGAAGCCCGTGTTCACCGGTGCGGCCACCGCGACGCGGCGCTCGGCAATGCGGTCCCGGCGGATCCCCAGCTTTCCGGCGATGGCCCAGCCCATGGGACGATCGAAGCGTCGTTTGGTGTTGATCACGGAAACAGGTTTGTCCGCATCGTTGGCGGGCCCATAGGGTGTTTCGAAACTCCAGTCAACGGGCCCTTCCAATGCGAGCGTGGATGTGGATTCGGCGCCGACAAGGGTTCTGGCGTTTGCGCGCGGGAACAGGTGATCCAGTCGGAACACTCCCCAATCCGCGGTCAGCCGCATATCGTGCACGCCCCCGCGGAGTCGGTCGACGGCCACGGTATAGTGGAGAACACCGCCGGTTTCGGGCGGTAACCACTCCACTCGTTCATTGGTGACGGCAATGCTGCCGTCACCGCTGAAATCCGCGTAGCGGCTGGCCGGAGCATTGAGATCGAGCGCGCGCAGCACATGGCTTGCCTGAATGATCTCGATGCTGACCTGGGCCATGGCTTCGGCGGGCAGCAGTCGCGCCTTGAACATGACGTCATAGGCAGGAGGATCGTCGGCCGGGGCTTGCTGAGCGCAGGCCAACAGAACGATCGCGACACCGACTCCGGCTTTCCATGGCAGCGGCTTCATGATATTTCTCCTGAGCGGCAAGTAGTGTAGCAATTGCGAGGGGGAGATCGAATGCTGGATCAGGTGGACGTGGGGGACCATGAGGGCGTGTTGGCAGCGGTTGAAAAGGATGGAGGGGTCATTGTTCGTAACTATCTGCAAGCAGACGTGCTCGAGCAGGTCCGCACAAAGTTAGGCGCCGCGCTGGAACTCGAACCCTGGTGCAACAATGATGAGAGCATCGGCGATGAGTTTTTCGGTTTGAAGACCAAGCGGCTGCACGGCTTGCTGCGCTATGGCTCCGAGATCGAAGCTTGCCTCATGCATCCACTGGCTCTGGCGCTGGCTCCGAAGTATGTCGGCGGGCCGGTGATTCAAAGTACCGGTGAGTTGATGGCCATCGGTGGTTCCGAGACCAGGCAGGCCTTTCATCGGGATGGCGATTCCTGGTTTCGTGCCGGGCTTGGTGATCGCAATCTGCTGTTCAGTGTCAACATCGCTTTGACCGAATTCAAACGCGAAAATGGTGCGACGGTGGTGATTCCCGGCAGTCATCGGTGGCCTGAAGAGAGGAAGCCCGTTCCTGAAAAGCAGTCTGAAGAACATGCGTATGCAGAGATGCCGGCGGGTTCCGCGCTGGTTTACTCGGGACGCACCGTCCACTCCGGAGGAGAGAATCAGACCGGTGAAATGCGGCTCGGTCTCTATTTTGGCTACATCCCGAGCTGGCTGCGGCCACTGGAAAACTCGGCACAGCTTTTACCCGAGACGCTCCGCGACTCACTGGCGGAGTCCACGCGCAAGGTGCTCGGTCTCAGTGCAGGGGGATTTCTGACCCAGTTGTAGGCGACGAACCTGATTTCGGCTAGTGGATTCTGCCGCCGATACGGATACTGCTGCCCATGCCGCCATGGCCGTAATAGCCACCGCCACTATAGGAACTGAAGCCGACGCTCCCGTATATCTGTGGCTCTTCGCAGCCGCTGAGCAAAGTGCACAGCGCCATCAGCAGGACAATGCGGATTGACTGTTTCATCGGGCGATCTCCTCGTCGAATGGCCAGGTCTGCAGTGCGATACCGGCACCCGAAGGATCAGCGATGAGCGCGACTCTGCAGCCCAGCGGACGATCCTGTGCTTCCAGGTAAACGGTTCCGCCGAGCGCCTCGACTCTGGCGGTAATCGCCGCCGGATCCTGCACCCGGATGTAGGTGACCCAGACCGGCCGCTCGCCTTCGAACGGATGGGCCAGCACTCCTGCCCGAGGTTGATCGTGGGATAACAGCACACGGTAGTCGTGATCTGTCTGTACGGGGACATCTCTGAGATCATAGCCCACCAGTGAGCCATAAAACGTCGTGGCGTCTTCTACGCTGCCGGTCCAGAGTTCATCCCAGAGGAAATCACCATAACCCGGCTCAAACTCCTCCGGATCGCCGCCTTTTGCCTGAAGCAAGGCCAGCAGTGCGCCCTGAGGATCGGCCACCACGGCCATGCGGCCGCGATCGGCGATGTCGGTGGGCGGTGTGAGAACGGTGCCGCCATCTGCGAGAAGCCGTTCGGTTGCGCCGTCTACATCAGGCACAGACATCAGGATCACCCACTGAGATCTCTCTTCCTCGGCGGCGGGTAGCCGATTTTCATTGACCATCCCGCCGATCAGGCGGCCGTTGTGGCGGATCAGGCTATAGCCGTCGTCGGCTCCGAGGCCGAACAGGTCGCCGACCTTTTCGAATTCCCAGCCGAACAACTCTGAATAAAATCGTTCCGATGCGGCGGGCTGGTCGCTGATCAGGTCGTGCCAGATGATTCGACCCTGATGCTGCTCGCCGCTCGGAGTCTCTGTGACCGCCGGAAGGTTTATCGAGGTCGACGCGCAACCCAGAGTGATCAGGAGCGGCAGAGTTCCGAGTGCAATCCTTTGAATGTTCACTGATCGTCCCTGTCGGTTTTTTTTGAGGCGCTGATGCTACCCCAACTGGCGGTCAATGTGGCCGAAATGCCCCTATACTCTGCTTTAAACGCCGGAGGAGAACTAAGCTGAGAGGGCGCGCGGTCATAATCGGGGCGCTGTGGTGGGTGGCGGGGGCCTGTCTGGCGCAGGACGCCGACGGGGTCGATGAGGTCGACCAGGTCGATGAAGTCGAGGTGAGTTACATCTACGCCGCGGTGATGGGCACCGGTACCTATCAGATCAACAACCGACGAATCAGCATGTTTCGAATTCCGCTGGCCTGGAATCAACGCCAGGCAAGCGCAGAGAGTGTTGGCTGGAAGTGGCTGATACCGCTGGTGATCGGTTACGACGATCTGAGTGACGTGGGTTCGGATTGGTTCGATCGCCTGCTACCGGATCAACTGGTGACATTGACCGCTCTCCCAGGCGTCGAGTTCGTTTACCCGGTGACGCCTGACTGGTACCTCAAACCGTTCGTGCAGGTCGGCGGCGGGCGCGATTTCTCCGCCGAGCAATCCTTTGCGATGACTCAAGTCGGGGTCAGGAGTGAGACGCTGTTTCGACCGTCCGAACACTGGGAGTTGCGCTGGGGCAATGCGCTGCGCTGGGCGGCGGAATATCATCTGAATTCCGAGGATCGTACCAGTTTCGGATTGTTCGAAACGGGTCTGGACCTGCGCAGGGATATGCCGGTTAAACTGTCTGGTCGATCATTCGATCTGGGGGCCTTCTACATTCTTCAGCGTTACCTGCCGGAGTGGGACATCGGCAAGGCGCCGGATCGGAGATCCGGTTCCCGGGAACTGCATGAGTTCGGAATCAGTCTGGGGTTCAAAAAGGGACGCAGGATTTTTGGTATTCCTGTGCAACGGGTTCGCTTAGGCTACAAGAAGGGCGGCAAATTACAGGGCTGGACGTTGGGCACTGAATTCCCGTTCTAGACGTCGAGTGGTCTGAATCGATTCGACACGACGAAACACGACGAAACAAGGAATGTAACGAGGAACACATCATGTCTAAACCCTATCCGAATCATCCTCATCTGGCCGGCGGATTTGCGCCGATTCATATGGAATGTGAATCACCCGATCTGGTGGTGGAAGGCGAGGTGCCCAGGGAGCTGAACGGCGCGTTCTTTCGCAATGGACCCAACGCCCAGTTTGCTCCGCGGGGCGACTACCACTTTTTTACCGGTGATGGCATGGTCCACGGCTTCTATCTGGACGACGGCAATGTGTCGTATCGAAATCGGTATGTGCGGACCGTCAAGTATCGAAAAGAGCAGGAGGCCGGTGAAGCCTTGTTCAGTGCTTTCAATCCACTGGATGCGCATCCGAGCGTGGCAGGCATGGAGACCGACGGCCTTGCCAACACCAACGTGGTCTGGCATGGCGGTAAGCTGCTGGCGCTCGAGGAGGCCCATGCACCATTTGAACTCGACCCGAAAACCCTGAATTCCATCGGACCCTGGTCCTTCGGCGGCAAGCTGTCGGGTCCCATGACGGCTCACCCCAAGATCGATGCCGAGAACGGTGAGATGCTGTTTTTTGGCTACAATGCCGATGGCCTGATCTCCGAACACATGACCTTCCATGTGGCGGACGCCGACGGCAATCTCACCCGCTCGGAAGCCTTTAGCGCGCCCTATGCCTCAATGGTCCACGATTTCATGATTACCAGGGACCACGTGATCTTTCCCATCATGCCGCTGACCGGGTCCATGGAACGAGCCATGAACGGTGGCCCCGTATACGCCTGGGAACCGGACAAAGGGGTGCACATCGGCATCATGCCGAGAAATGGATCGGTGGCGGACATGCGCTGGTTCAGGGGCGATCCTGCTTTCGTTTTTCATCCCATGAATGCGCATACCAACGGTGAAATCGTGACCTGTGACGTGTGTGAGTACGAGGAGGCACCCCTGTTTCCGCTGCTGGACGGCACGCCGGGAGATCCTTCCAAAGCGGTGCCACGCCTGACACGCTGGACGTTTGATCTCGGGCGCAACACGGATGATTACACCTCGGTTCGACTCGATGATCTGGCTTGTGAATTTCCCCGCCTGGACGAGCGTCGGACCGGGCTCGAGTATCGCTATGGCTATTTCGCCTGCGATGGCGTTCCCGAGAGCAAGGCCGGTGGCTTCGACGGCATCGGCCGAGTCGATCATCAGACCGGCAAGACCGAAATTTATGACGTCGGCCCGGCCTGCGCGACCAATGAGCCCGTCTTCGTGCCGAAATCTGAAAGTGCTGCAGAAGGTGAAGGGTTTCTGCTGGCGAATGTCTACGATGACAACAGCAAGGTAAGCCACCTGGTGATTCTGGATGCGGAAAACATCAGCGCCGGACCGCTGGCCAGGGCCTACCTGGATCATCGAGTACCGTTTGGGTTTCACGGCAACTGGTGGCCGGCCGGGTAACGACGGCTACTCGCGATACCGCCCCGGCCGCTGTCAGGGGGTCTGTTCGACGTTCTCGCCCAGTGCCCGGGCGCGATCGAGCCTCGATGCCTCATCCTTCGGCAGGTTGCGCCAGGCCAGGGACAGAAAGACCAGGGTGACCACAAAGATCAGCATCGCGCTGGCGATTGCCGCCTGCAGCGATGCGGCTTCAGTCATGCCGGAAGCGCTGAAGCTATCGGAGAGCTGGCCCATGAAGTAGGGTCCGAGGGCCAGACCGACGAAGGTGTTGACCAGAATGTAGTAAGCGCCTGCCACCGCGCGCATGCGCGGCAGCACCAGATCGGCGGCCGTGGTCGGCGGGATGCCCGGCCACGCGGCGCTGAACAGGTGATGAGCCAGATTGAGCGCAAACGCCATCATGAGGCTGTCGGTATAGATCATCCACAACACCAGTGGCACGGTGCCGAACACGGCGACATAGCCGATGATCAACCGGCCGGCGGGATGGCGGCGCTTCAGCCGATCGGCCAGCGCACCACCCAGGGTGACACCCAGCCAGCCGCCGATGGCGGCGCCGAGGCCGATGTACATACCGACTTCAGCCGCATTCGTGTCGTGCAGGCGCAGCAATAACGGTGCGGTCCAGAATCCTACGCCGTAGGTGACGAATGAGATCGTGGGAAAAGCGATCATGGTGTAAACCATGCCCTTGGACTTGAAGATCATGGCGAAGGTAGCCCGATCTCTGCAGGCCAGGGATTGGGCCCAGGAATAAACCACGTATATGCCGATGCCGATGGCCGTCCACTGAGCGATGCTGTCGGTGAGAACCATCAGTAGAGCCGCGGCCCCGGCTATGATGGCAGCGGCGATGGCGTTGTTGGATAACGATGCGCCGGCTCGTTTCAATCCGGGAATATTGAACAGCGGCAACATGGCGACCATTTCGGTGGTGAGCACCTTGAGCGGTGCGGGATGGTCCTCGGTGACCAGCCCCTCACTGATGCCACGAATCGGTTCGCGGAGTGTCCTGACCCAGATCGCCATCAGCACGCCAGGAATGCCCACCGCCATGAACGCCACGTGCCAGCCCTTGAGACCGAAGGGCGCCGATTCGACCACCGGATAGGCGGTCTGCCAGGTATCGAGAATCACACCGCCCAGAAACAGGCCAATGCCGCCGCCGATGTAGACGCCGGAGGAGTAGATGGCGATGACGGTGGCACGTACCCGAACGGGGTAATAGTCGAAGAGCATCGAGTAGGCGGCAGGTGAAGCGCTCGCTTCGCCGATTCCCACGCCGATTCGAAACATGGCCAGAACCGGAAATGATCTGGCCATGCCGGATAGCGCCGTCATCGCGCTCCAGAACAACAAGCCAATCGATATCAGACTCCGACGCACCCAGACATCGGCAAACCGTGCCAGTGGAATACCGAAGACAGCGTAGAAGACGGCAAATACGGTGCCGTAGAGAAAGCCCATCTCGGCATCCGACACACCCAGATCGGCTTTGATGTCCTGCGCGAGAATGGAGAGAATGTTACGGTCGATGAAATTGAATACGTAAACGATGACCAGCACAAACAGTACGTAGTGCGAGTACCAGCCACCTGGCTTGTTTCTTTTGATGCCGTTGTCGTTGTTGCTCATTGCTATTCTTTGTCTGCTACTTTGTACCTGCTACTCAGGTGCCAGATGGGACTGACGTGGCCATCTGAGGCAGGTGCGATCGGCGTCAGGGTAGATAGGGAATTCTCGGAAGACCCAACTGTGTTCTGAGTACCGGTTGTGCATCCTCGGCAAACTCACAGAGAACGCTGCGCGTTTCCCGTGGGTCGATGATGTCCTGGCCGGTGGCTTCGGCTGTCAGAAACGGTGATGCCAGGGCATTCAAGCGAGCTTCGATCTCGGCGCGCTTGGCTTCCGGGTCCGGCGCACTTTCGATTTCGCGGCGATAGGCGGCGCTGGCGCCACCGGCGATGTGCATCGAACCCCAGTTCGCGGATGGCCAGGCGTAGCGTCGGAACATGCCGCTCGGTCGATGCTGGCACTGGCCGGCGACGCCGTATACCCGTCCCACGACCAGAGTCAGCCACGGCATCCAGCTCTGAGTAGTGGTAGCGACTAGTCTTGCCCCGGCGCGTTCAATACCTTGTTTTTCCGACTCCAG
>QIDL01000318.1 GCA_003228415.1 Gammaproteobacteria bacterium
ACTCCGGCCAGTGTCAAAGCGACGCTGTATCCGGCAAGCAGAGCGGCGAAGGTGGCGGCAAACATCGCGAGCGGCGTGAAGCTCAAGTGCGGCGCCTCGTGGGAGGCAAGGCGGCTTTCAGCGTCAGTACTGCCCGGCCGATTTCAGCCAGACCCTGCGCGATGAGCGTCAACGCCATGAGTGGAATCAACGACTTCAGAAGAAAAACCGCGGGAATGCCGCCGATTTCAGGTGATCCTTCGAGTATCCGCCAGGAGGCGCTTACGTAATTCAGGCTCAAAACACCGAAGGTCAGTGCGCAGGGCAGAAGAAACAGAATGTGACCTGACAAGTTGACAAACGTTTTACCGTTGTCGGAAAGCCTCGAATAAAAGATGTCAATGCGAACGTGCTCATCGTGTTTCAGCGTGTAGGCGATACCGAGCATGAAACTCGTTGCATGCATGTAGAGTACCGACTCTTGAAGGGCGATGGCTCCCAGGTCGAATCCGTAACGCAACACGACGATGACCATTGTAGCCACCCCCATCAAGCAGGTCAGCCAGGCGATTGTTCGACCGAGCCATTCGGTGATGGTGTCAATGCGGTGAATCAGACTGATCGTCCAGCGTGGCTATAGGGAGTACATGGGTAGGATGCTGACTTCGACAATGGCTACGGCGAACAGAGCGAACCCGACCCAGACATTGTTCCTGAACGCGTCAAAACAGGCGCTCGTTTCGCGGTTCCGGATCAGGTACTGCTGGTAGGTGAACAGTCCCGCGGCGGCGGCCACCCCCAGCTGAAAACCGCCTTGTGCGTTGATTCGCTGCGCGAAGAGCAGCAGGGTCACAAGGGCGGTGACCTGCAGCACGCCGATCATCAGCCGGTCGTTCTGTCCGAATAATATTGCGGTGGAACGGACACCGATCTTCAGATCATCCTCGCGGTCGACCATGGCATACATGGTGTCGTAGGCCACTATCCAGATCATGCTGGCGATAAACAGCAGCCAGGCTGCTTGAGGTACAGCGTTCTGCACCGCTGAGAAGGCCATGACCAGTCCCCAGCTGAACGCAGCACCGAGAACCGCCTGAGGGAGATAGGTCCAGCGTTTCATGAGTGGATAGATGGCGGCGATGGCCAGCCCGCCTGCGGCAAGCCAGCGAGTCAGCGGGTTCAGGAACAACAGCAGAGCGGCGGACAACAGCACCAGGATCGCGAATACCCCGACAGCCTTCACGGTGCTGATACGGCCGCTGGCAAGCGGTCGTCCCGCCGTTCGCGCTACATGGCCATCGATGCGGCGGTCGGCGATATCGTTGATCACGCAACCGGCAGAGCGCATCAGCAACGTGCCGAAACCGAAAACCAGCAGTAGATCTGGCGGCGGTAACCCGTCCGCTGCCAGCCACAGGGCGGCCAGCGTTGGCCACAGCAGCAGCAGGGTGCCCACCGGCCGGTCGAGCCGCATGAGCTGGATATAGGGGAAGATCGCGTCTTTCATCAGAAACCGGGTTGCGCGCCGGTCGCAGTTTAGCGAAATTCATCCCTCTCTGGCAGGTGGAATGACCGGGCTGGCGAATTGATTTTTCAATACCGGGCAAGTAGTTTACGCGCCTTGTTCAGCGGCCCCGAAGGGTAAAGAAATGCGTAAGTGGCAGTGCATAGTCTGCGGGTGGATTTACGACGAAGCCGAGGGATGTGAGGAAGATGACATCGCCCCGGGGACCCGCTGGGAAGACGTGCCGCAGGACTTTGTCTGCCCGGAATGTGGTGTCAGCAAAGAAGATTTCGAGATGATCGAGATCGGTTGAGCCGCCGGGGAGAAGAGGCG
Source organism: Gammaproteobacteria bacterium (assembly GCA_003228415.1). Taxonomy (GTDB): domain Bacteria; phylum Pseudomonadota; class Gammaproteobacteria; order Pseudomonadales; family Azotimanducaceae; genus SZUA-309. The sequence goes on from QIDL01000318.1 coordinate 1,817, forward strand.
GCGGAATACCGGGAACATCCACCTGAGAATGACCCAACACCTGCGAGAACAAGGAGGCTGTCAATGAACCTGACCGCGCGAATCCTGATTGGTATGGCGAGCGGGCTTGCGTTGGGCCTGTTGATCCAACTCAGCGGCATCGGTCCCGAACACTGGATTCGGGTCTATTTTACCGATGGCTTGATCGATGCCGGTGGCGATATCTTTATTCGCAGCCTCAAGCTGATGGTGGTGCCGCTGGTTTTTGTTTCCCTGGTTTGTGGCGCTGCCAGCCTGGGTGGCCACGGCAACATGGGTCGGGTCGGCGGTAAGACCGTTGGGCTCTATCTTTTCACCACGGGCGTTGCCATCACCATCGCGCTGGTGTTGGCGTTGCTGATAGCGCCCGGAGAAGGCGCGTCGAGCGCCGACCTCGTGCCTTCGGAATTTCAGGCTCAGCCTGCACAGAGCATAAAGGATACGCTGGTCGATATCTTTCCCACCAACCCGGTGACGGCCATGGCGGAAGGCAGAATGCTTCAGGTCATCGTCTTTGCGCTGCTGCTCGGCGTCGCGCTCAGCCGTACCGGTGAGGCGGGAGTGCGGGTGTGCGGATTCTTCGACGACCTCAATGAAATCATGATGAAGCTCATCACGATGTTGATTGAACTCGCTCCGATAGGCGTCTTCTGCCTGATGACCACCCTGTTCTCCAAAGTGGGCTGGCAGGAAATCTTCAAGCTGCTGTCTTACTTCATGACCGTGATACTGGCGCTCGCCATCCATGCGAGCCTGGTCTATCCCACCCTGCTGGCACTGTTGGCGCGGATCAATCCGCTCAAGTTTATCAACAAGATGCGTGAGCCCATGCTGGTAGCGTTCTCAACCTCCTCCAGCGGCGCCACGTTGCCGGTGACGCTGCAGGCCGTGAAAAAACGCGTTGGCGTCAAGAATGAAGTGGCCTCATTCGCAATCCCCCTCGGTGCGACGATCAACATGGACGGCACCGCCATCATGCAGGGTGTAGCAACCGTGTTCATCGCCCAGTTTTATGCGATCGATCTCAGCTTGTCCGATTACCTGATGGTCATCCTCACGGCGACCATGGCGTCCATCGGGACCGCCGGCGTTCCTGGAGTGGGGCTCATCATGCTGGCCATGGTGCTCGATCAGGTGGGCCTGCCGGTGGAAGGCATCATGCTGATTATCGGCGTGGATCGGTTGCTCGACATGCTGCGTACATCGGTCAACGTGCTGGGGGACGGCACGGTGGCGACCATCGTTGCCAGATCAGAAAACGATCTCGATCTGACGGTATTCGAAGATCCCGATGCCGGAATGGATTCCGATCAGGTCTGAAGTGTGCATGTCGGCCAGACACAGCCGGCAGGACACTAGACGCCGATGTGGCGGTCGTCCGGCGCCCAGACGTCGAGAAGTCTCGCTGCTGTGGCGGGGTCGTTCAACAGCAGGGCATCGCCACGTTGGACCACCTCGTCGATCAGATGGGCGTGCTCTCTCAGATCGGCGATACGAAACTGCTGCTCTCCCGTCTGGCGAGTTCCGAGTAGATCGCCGGGCCCGCGAATCTTCAAATCCTGCTCGGCGATGTAGAATCCGTCCTGGCTCTCCCGAATCACCTGCAGGCGCTGCCTGCTGGACTCGCTCAGTGGTGTCTGATAGAGCAGGATACAGTGGGATTTGTGCCGGCCTCGTCCGACCCGGCCGCGAAGTTGATGCAGTTGCGAGAGACCGAGCCGCTCCGGGTTCTCGATGACCATGAGCGTCGCATTCGGGATGTCCACGCCGACTTCCACCACCGTTGTCGCCAGCAGCACTTCTACCTCTCCAAGCTTGAAACGTGCCATGGTCTGAGCTTTTTCCTGGCTCGACATGCGCCCATGCAGTGTGGCTATGCGCGTGCCCGGCAGCGCCTTTTTGAGTGCGGGCAGCGTAGCCTCGACCGAAGCGGCATTGAGCTGGTCCGACTCTTCGATGAGCGGGCAGACCCAGTATGCCTGGCGTCCAGCCCGGCACTCGGTGGCGATCCGTGCCATCACCTCGTCTCGGCGCTCATCTGCAACGACTCGGGTTTCTATGGGCTGGCGACCAGCCGGTAGCTCATCGAGCGTGGAGGTGTCCATGTCTGCGTAAAGCGCCATGGTCAGTGTTCGGGGGATCGGCGTTGCGGTCATGACCAACTGGTGTGGGAGGGATCCTTTGTCCTTGAGTGCCATGCGTTGGTGAACACCGAAGCGGTGTTGCTCATCGACAACGGTCAGTGCCAGCCGCTTGAATGTCACCTGGTTCTGAAACAGTGCGTGGGTCCCCACTGCCACCAGAGCCTCACCCGAGTTGATGGCCTCGATAGTGGCTTTGCGCTCCTTGGCGGACTGGGATCCGGTGATCAGCACGATTCGTATGCCCAGCGGTTCCAGCCATGCAGTGAAGTTCAGGTAGTGCTGTTCGGCAAGAATTTCCGTAGGGGCCATGAGAGCCGTCTGCATACCGTGCTCGGCGACTCGAATTGCCGCGAAGGCGGCGACCACGGTCTTGCCGGAGCCCACGTCTCCCTGGAGCAGTCGCAGCATGGGTTTGGCGGTGGACAGATCTTCGAGCACCTCCGTGGTGACCCGCCGTTGCGCACCGGTCAGAGCGAACCCGAGCAATTTCAGTAGTTCCCGGCCAAGCTGCCGCACGGGTGGCAGCGGCCGGGTTTCGATGCCCTGGCGTTGAGCCTGGCGATGGCGCATCACCAGGTAATAGGCGGTCAGTTCATCCCGAGCCACCCGAGCCTGGGTTGCTTTGAGCTCGTCGGCAGAAGTTCCGGCGGGAGGGTGATGGAGAAACTTCAGATCTTCATAAGGCGTGCCGTCATCGATCGGCCAGTCGAGGGCCAGTAACTGGCCACAGAGGCTGCGCAGACGTCCCTGACCGAGACCCTTGGTGGCGGGGTAGACGGGCGTCAGCTCAGCATCGGGTAAGGGGGGCGGTGTGCTGAACAGACGATACTCCGGATGAATCATCTCCAACCCTTCCCGGCCGAAGCGGGCTTGACCGAAACACTGCACGAACATGCCGGGTTTCAGCGCCTTCTGCTGAGAACTTGAAAAGTAAAACAACCGCCAGTTCAGGTAGCCTGTCTCATCTTCCAGGGTCACAACCAGACTGCGACGGCGACCATAGGCGATTCGGACCTCGACGATCTGACCCTGTACGAGACATTCCTGTTCCGCACGAAGCTCTCTCAACGGGACGACTCGAGAACGATCCTGATAGCGCAGCGGCAGGTGCAGAAGCAGGTCAAGCAATCGCCGGACGCCGAGACGAGACAGCTTTTCGGTCAGGCTCGGACCGACCCCTTTGAGCGAATCGACCGGTTGCTGTGGGTCAGCGGTCCCCACTGACCGGTGCTTGAGTGTCGGGGCGTACCATGATGGCATCGATCTGCACGGCTGCACCTTTGGGAAGTGCCGCTACACCGATGGCGGCGCGAGCGGGATAGGGCGCATCGATGTGGCGGGCCATCACCTCGTTGACGATGGCGAAATTGTCCAGATCCTCGAGATAGACCGTGAGTTTGACCATATCGTTCAATCCGCCGCCCGCGGCGGCGGCGACTGCGGCGAGATTTTTGAAAACCTGTTCTGTCTGCGCTTCGATGTGATCGCTGACCAGTACCATGCTCTCAGGGTCCAGAGGGATCTGGCCGGAGAGAAATACCAGGCCCGGGACCTCGATCGCCTGGGAGTAGGTGCCGATGGCTGCGGGAGCGGCAGTGGTATTGATGGGTCGTTTCATACGGATCTCCGGATCAACTTCCAAGCCGAGTGATGCTGATGATGCTCACGTTGTTGCGCAATCGTCGGATGGCCCGGGCAAGGTGGCTGCGATTTTTGATCGAGAGTCGGGCGATGACGCTGGTAACCTCGGCGTTGCGTTCCTCAACATGTATGTTCTCCACACCCGCGTCGACTTCGGAGAGCGTGCTGGCAAGCTCGGCGATGATGCCTTTCTTGCGATTTACCTCGAGGCGCAGGGTCGTGAGGAACTCGCTGTCCTGGGTAGCCGCCCAGTGGGCGGGAATAAGTTCCTTGGTACCACGACGCCGTCGAACCTCCACCATGTTGGGACAGGTTTCCACATGAACCACGAAGCCTCGACCTGGAGTCATGTGACCGACGATCGCATCACCCGGAACCGGTCCACAGCAGCGGCCATAGTTGATCACCAGGCCTTCGCCACCACGAATCGCGACCGGACCTCCGGATTCTACCGCCACGCCCTGGAAATCGGGATCGTCTTCTGCCAGCAATCGCTGGGCGACGGTGTAGGACATGAGCTGGCCGTTGCCGATGGCGGCGAGGACCTGATCCAGACGCTTCACGCCGAATTCTTTGAAAACGCGTCGCAGTCTGCGGAAGTCCAGATCGTTGATACTCTTGTTGGCGCTGGCCAGGGAACGATTGAGCAACTGTCTACCAAAGGCGATGGACTGTGATTCCTGCTGAGTTTTGAGGGCCTGGCGGATACCGGTCCGGGCCTTGCTGGAAACCACGAAGGTCAGCCAGTCGGGATTTGGCCGGGCTTCCTCCGAGGTGATAATTTCCACACTTTGGCCGCTCTGTAGCTGTTGCGAAAGAGGTGCCAGATTGCGATCGATACGACAGGCTACACAGCTATTGCCAACATCGGTGTGAACAGCATAGGCAAAATCCACCGGGCAGGCACCGCGGGGCAGTTCGAGAATCTGCCCCCTGGGTGTGAATACGTAGACTTCGTCCGGGAACAGATCGATCTTCAGGCTCTCGATGAATTCCATCGAATTACCAGCCCGCTGCTGGAGGTCCAACAGATCACGTACCCACTGGCGGGCACGCTGCTGGCCGGACTGCAGGCCCTCGTCTTCAGACTTGTACAACCAGTGTCCGGCGATCCCGTTCTCTGCCACTGCGTCCATGTGAACTGTGCGAATCTGCACTTCGATCGGCACGCCGTGCATACCGAACAAGGTAGTGTGCAGGGATTGATAGCCGTTGGCCTTGGGAATGGCGATATAGTCTTTGAAGCGGCCGGCAACGGGTTTATAGAGATTGTGCACGACACCCAACGCGCGGTAGCAGTCGTCTGCCTGATCCACCACCACCCGAAATCCAAACACATCCATAATCTCCGAAAAGGGTTTGTGCTGGGTCTTCATTTTTCGATAGATGGAGTACAGATGTTTCTCCCGGCCGTGAACGCCAGCCTCGATGCCCTCGGTGGCCAGAGCCTTGTCGATTGACCGGCGTAGCTCCTCCATCAACTCCGTACGATTGCCTCTCGCTGCCCGAACCGCCGCACCGATTCGATCGGTACGCAATGGATACAGAGCCTGGAAACCGAGCTCCTCGAATTCCACCTTCATGGAGTGGATACCCAGGCGGTTGGCAATGGGGGCATAGAATTCCAGCGTCTCTCGGGCGATGCGTTTGCGCTGCTCGTTCGACAGCACGCCGATGGTGCGCATGTTGTGCAGCCGATCCGCGAGTTTGACCATGATGACGCGGATGTCCTTGGCCATGGCCATGGCCATTTTCTGAAAGTTCTCCGCCTGCGCTTCGGCACGCGAGCGAAAAATTTTTGAAAGCTTGGAGACTCCGTCGACGATTTCCGCCACAGACTCACCAAAGCGAATACCGAGGTCCTGTTTGTCTATGCCGGTATCTTCGAGCACGTCATGCAGCAGTCCGGCGGTAATGGTCTCCGGGTCCATACGCATGCTGGCCAGTATGTTGGCCACCGCCAATGGATGCGTGATATAGGCATGGCCGGTGCGGCGAGTCTGGCCGGTGTGCGCGGACTCGGCAAAAGCATGGGCCTCGGCGATTTTCCGGACCTGTTCGTCCGGGAGGTAACTGGTGGCGAGCTTCAGGAGTTTATCGATGGTCGCGGGGGCCGCGACCGCATCACTGCGAGCCTTTTCCGCCAGGCGGTTGACGAAGATGGAGCCTTGATTGGGAGGGGAGGGTTGAGCAGGCGAGGGAGAACGGGGCCGGGATTTGGACCCGGCCCTGCGGGACTGGCTAGTTGTTGCCGATCTGGTCATCTCCCACGGTGAAGGTGATTTCTACTTCTTCATCCTCCGTGGAGCTATCTTGTGCGTCAAGCATTTCGTTGGAGATCATGCCAGCGGCAATTTCACGGAGCGCAATGACAGTTACTTTGTCATTTTCTTCCGGAAGCAGGGGTTCGACGCCGTAGCGTCGCATCTGACGTGCGCGCCGTGTGGCCAACATGACCAGCTCGAACCGATTTTCGACGTGGTCGAGACAATCTTCGACGGTTACTCGTGCCATTGGTATTACCTGTCGTTTCAACGAGCGCGCGAGTCTAACGATACGGTCGGGTGCTGACAAGGCCTGTTTTGGAGGCATGTTTTGGATGCCCGTGCTGCGTCCGGGATGGCCTGATCCGGGTTGGATCTGGATGGTTCTGGATCAGGGGTCGGACAACAGCTCGTCGAGGAGCCTCTGATTCAGGCCGGCGCTGTGACTTTGGCGGCAGCGCTCGGCCAGAACGATGGCGCTGAGTTCGAGAAGCGCTGTTCCGAAATCGTCGTTGATGATCAGATAGTCGAACTCGTGAAAGTGGGCCATCTCACCGCGAGCCTCGGCCAACCGGGATTCGATCACGTCCGGATCATCCTGGGCTCGGGTCTGCAACCGCGCGCGGAGTGCGGCCTGCGAAGGTGGCACGATAAAGATACTGGCTGCGTCGGGTCGCGTCTGCCGCACCAGTGCTGCACCCTGCCAGTCGATTTCCAGGATCACATCCTTGCCGGTGGCAAGCTCCGTCTGTACGGCCTGACGGGAGGTTCCGTAGAAGTTGCCGAAAACCTCCGCGTGCTCGAGAAAAGCGTTGGCCGCGATCATGTCGGTGAACGTTCTGCGCTGGATAAAGTGATAGTTCACCCCGGCCACCTCACTGGGCCGGCGGGGCCGGGTGGTATGCGAGACGGATACCGATAGCTTGTCGTCGGTCGCAAGCAGCGCATGCACCAGGCTGGTCTTGCCTGCTCCTGATGGCGCTGAGACGATGAACAGGATTCCGGACCGAGCGCTCATTCGACGTTCTGCACCTGCTCCCGGATCTGCTCGATGATGACCTTCAGATCCACGGATTTCTGTGAGGTTTCCACCAGGGTTGCTTTGGCGCCCAGGGTGTTGGCCTCTCTGTTGAGCTCCTGAGTGAGGAAGTCCAGTCGGCGCCCATGTGGACCGGGAGCGCGAAGTATGGTGCGGGCTTCTTCCACGTGAATCGCAAGTCGGTCGAGCTCTTCCGCCACATCTGCCCGTTGCGCGAGCAGCGCCACTTCCTGCTCCAGCCGATCTGCATCGACCTGCACCTCCAGATTATCGAGGCGTGCCTGGAGTTTGGCCTGGACCTGGTGACCGATTGAGGTGGTGTAGACTTTTACCTCACCCACCAGCCGATCGATTTCGTCGAGTCTGCTGGTGATGGTGGCGGCAAGCCGTTCGCCTTCCCGTTGACGGTGAGCGATGAGTTCGGTGAGGGCCTCTTCGAACAGGTCCGTTACCGCGGTAGTCAATGCCTTGTCCTCAAACCGTGCATCGTCGCCGATGACACCGGGCCAGCGCAGCAAATCCATTGGATTCGGCGAACCGATCTCCGGTGCGTCGCGCCGCACCTGCTCAACCATCGCCAGCACCTGGAGCAACAGGGGTCTGTTCAGCTCTATCTTGGACTGCTCTGCCTGCCGATCGATTCGAAGTGAAGAATCGAGCTTGCCGCGGCTCAAGTGCTTGTGCAGGGTCTCGCGCAACGGGTACTCGATGGACCGGAGCTGTTCGGGGAGCCGGAACTGGGGTTCCAGAAAGCGATGGTTGACCGAGCGGATCTCCCAGGTCAGGACGAACCCGGGAATGTGGGCTTGCGATCGCGCGAAAGCGGTCATGCTGTTGACCATGATACTTCTCGATTGCAGTCGACGAAAAAGGCTCGGCATTGTACCGCGCCGATAAGCCGTTGGCTTGCGACCGGCATTTCGGTATGGGCTTCCCATCCTGCGATGGCGAAGAAGAAAGGTCCACCTGATCGGCCATGGCTCTTATAATGGTGGTTTCAACAGATGCCGGAGACCTACATGGCAGATCGACCCAGCGGCCGTCGGCCCGATGAGCTCAGAGATGTTCGCTTTACCCGGGGCTTCACCAAACACGCCGAGGGCTCGGTGCTGGTGGAATTTGGTGATACCAGAGTGATCTGCACAGCGAGCGTCGATCAATCGGTGCCGGGTTTTTTGCGCGGCAAGGGCGTGGGTTGGGTCACAGCGGAATACGGCATGTTGCCGGGCGCTACTCACAGTCGTGTCGACAGGGAAGCTGCACGAGGTAAGCAGAGTGGTCGCACGGTAGAAATACAACGCCTCATTGGCCGGTCGCTTAGAGCCGCGGTGGATACCTCTGTGCTCGGCGAGCGAACGGTCCGCATCGATTGTGACGTCATCCAGGCAGATGGCGGTACCCGCACCGCATCGATTACCGGCGCCTCGGTAGCACTGGCGGATGCTCTGGCTCGCATTGGGGTTCAGGATGCGTTCAGGGAACATGTGGCATCAGTATCTGTCGGTATCTGGCGAGGAATGCCGGTGCTGGATCTCGACTATGCAGAAGATTCGACGGCGGAGACGGATATGAATGTAGTGGCGTTGGCATCGGGAGGTTTCGTGGAAATTCAAGGGACGGCGGAGCAGAAACCCTTCTCCGAAGAAGAGCTCGCCGCCATGTTGCGGCTTGCCAGCCAAGGCACAGCGCAACTCGTGACGCTACAGAGAGCGGCGTTGGAGAATTAGTGGTGAGCGGTGTGGATAAGCCGGCATTGTTGTCACTGTTTCTGAATCAGGCGGTTCTGAAATTTGGTAGCTTCACGCTGAAATCCGGCCGCCAGAGCCCCTATTTTTTCAATCTGGGGGCCATCAGTACGGGTTCAGCGATCGAACGGCTTGCCGAGGCGTATGCGTCGCGAGCGGGAGATCTGAGTCTGGAATATGACGCGGTGTTCGGCCCCGCATACAAAGGTATTCCCATCGCGGTCGCCACCGCGGCGGCGCTGGCCAGGGCGGGTCAGGATAAGGGCTGGGTCTTCAATCGGAAAGAAGCAAAGAATCACGGCGAAGGTGGTCAGTTCGTTGGGGCCCCCGTCAGCGGCCGTCTGCTCATGGTTGACGATGTATTGACCGCCGGTACGGCTGTACGGGAAGCTGCTGAGCTGATCGATCAGGCAGGTGGAACCCTGGTTGGAGTCCTGATCGCCCTGGATCGACAGGAACGCGTGGTTGAAACGGAGCCAGGCACTGCAGTCAGCCGATTGGAAAGAGAACTGGGGGTACCGGTAGCGAGCCTCCTGACGTTGCAGGACGTGATCGAGTACCTTGACTTGGAAGGGGTTGCGGACAACTATCCCGCTCGGACCGTTGAAGCAGTCAAGGCCTATCAGGCGGCCTATTGCGAGTGGTAATTTGCCCCGACAGGGAGTTACAGATCGGAGGCCGAACCCACCAAAGAATGGCAGTCAAAAGAGCATGGAAGTCGCGAAAAAAAAAGTAGGCCGGTCGATTCGCGGAAATTCGATCAAGAAACTAGTCAGCCTGTCGGCTTCGGCCGCGCTGCTGGTGGCGTTGACCTTCAGCTTTACGGTGCAGGCCGCATCACTGTATCGGTACATCAATGACAAGGGATATCAGGAGATCGGTTATGCGATCCCGACTCACCTGGTCGCCAACGGCTACGATGTCATCGAAGAAAGCGGGCGCTTGATTCGCAGGGTCGCAGCCCAACTCTCCGAGGAAGAATACGCTGCCAAGCTCGAACGGGAGAGACGCGTGGAAGCGTGTGAGAAGGCAATGGATCGAGTGCGCCGTCGCTACGAAAATCTCGACGATATCGACGCCGCAGAGCGCCATTACATAGAGCAACTGAACGAAAGCCTGCGCAACGACCAGTCCAACCTCGAATACAGTTACACTCAGCTCAGCGACCGGGAGGAGCGGGCGGCGCGGATCGAGCGAAGCGGTGCCACCATCCCTGAGGATCTGCTGGACAACATCTCGGGAACCGAATTACAGATTCAGACGCTTACCGCTCAGATCGAAGCCCGCGAAAGAGGCAGGGTGGAAAAGGCGATGGGTTTTGCGGAAGAGCGACGCATGTTTCAACTCGGCGACTGTAACCCCGACCGCCTGGCCAGTCTCCGGTAATCGCCTGCAGCAACGCTTACCTGAATACTGCTCTTTCCAGAGCAGCCCACTGCTCTGACCAGTTCGACGTTGGCAGTGCGCTGAATTCACTCCGAACGAACTGATTGATGCGTCCTTCGGCCGCCGAAAGCAGCAGATTGGCAGCGGCAGCGGTGCCGAGTTCCGGTCCGGGGACGCGGGTCACGGCCCATTCGCGCAATATCAACCGGAGCTGGGTTTCGAGCCGGTCGAAAACCTGTCTGATGCGACCCCGCAGTCGGTCAGTTTCGCCCTGTAGTGCATCGCCCACCATCAGTCGAGCCAGGCCCGGATTGAACTCGGTGAATGAGAGCAACAACGACAACAACTTGTTGCAGCGGGCCTGAGCCGTTGGCTCTTCTGTCATGATACGGCTGATGCGAGTGAAGAGACTGTCTTCGATGAACTCGATCAGTCCTTCGAGCATCTTGGCTTTGCTTGGGAAGTGACGATAGAGAGCGGCTTCCGAAACGCCGACCTCCCTGGCCAGCGCGGCGGTGGTAATACGGGCGCCGGGCTGATTCTGCAACATCGAGGCCAGCGCCCTGAGTATCTCTTCTCTGCGGTTCGGCTTACTCATCGTTGGTGATCTTCGTGCCGATACCGGCGTCGGTGAATATCTCCAACAGCAAGGCGTGAGGCGCCGTACCATCCAGAATCTGTACGCTCGAAACACCGTTGGCCAGGGCCGACAGGGCACAGTGGGTTTTTGGCAACATGCCCTCGGATATGACGCCCGATTTCACCAGGGCCCTGGCTTCATTCGCAGACAGGGTTGGCAGAGTGACGCCCGACTCATCGAGAATACCCGCGGTGTTGGTGAGCAGAATGAGCTTTTCGGCCGAGACCTCTTCGGCGATTCTGCCGGCAACCAGGTCGGCGTTGATGTTGTAGGAAGTTCCGTCGGGCCCTGCTCCGATGGGAGCGATCACCGGGATGAAGTTTTCCTGCACCAGAGTTCGAAGGATCTCCGGATTGACCTCCGCCACGGCACCTACATGGCCGATATCGATGATTTCCGGCACGTCCGTTTCGGGGCCCGGTTGGCTGAGATTGAGCTTTTCAGCCCGGATGAGGTCGCCGTCCTTGCCGGTGATCCCTACCGCCCGCCCGCCGTTGGCGTTGATGATGGAAACGATGTCCTGGTTGACCAGACCACCCAGCACCATTTCCACGACATCCATGGTCTCACCATCGGTGACTCGCATTCCGCCTACGAACCTGGTCTGTATGTTCAACCGTTCGAGGAGATTGCCGATCTGTGGACCGCCGCCGTGGACGACGATGGGATTGATTCCAACCAGCTTCAACAACACGATATCCCGCGCGAAGGTATTCTTCAGGGTCTCGTCCACCATGGCGTTACCGCCATACTTCACGACCAGCGTGGTCCCGTGAAACTGCCGGATGTAAGGCAGCGCTTCGGTCAGAACCGCCGCGATATTGCTGGCTTGCTTGTTGGAAATTGTCATGGAGCGGTTATGCGGATGATCAAAATTTCAGATCGGGATCGATGGCGTTGAGCTGCTCTCGGAATAGCGCCTGGATCCGATCCAATGCAGATTGACCATCGGCTTCAAAGCGCAACGACAAGACCGGACTGGTATTCGAGGCTCTCACCAGGCCCCAGCCATCGGTGAAGTCCACCCGCACGCCATCAATGTCGGTAATGGTCCCGTCGCCAAAGTCAGCGGTGCGGGCTAACTTTTCGACGATCTCGAATTTTTCCCGCTCAGTGGTCTGAATCTTCAACTCCGGAGTGGCATAGGTTACCGGGAACTGACTGAAAATTTCGTCGACGGACTTGTTTTCCGAGCCGATGATCTCCAGAAGCCGTGCCGCCGAGTAGAGGGCGTCATCGAAACCGTACCAGCGTTCAGCGAAGCAGATGTGGCCGCTGAACTCACCGGCAAGCAGCGCACCGGTTTCTTTGAGCTTGGCCTTCATATGAGAGTGCCCGGTTTTCCACATGATGGGCCGGCCACCGAGCTCGCTGATCAGAGTGTTCAAATGCCGCGAACACTTCACGTCGTAGATGATGTCTGCGCCAGGGTTGCGTCCGACGATGTCCTGGGCAAACAGCATGAGCAGCTTATCCGGCCAGATGATTTCACCAGTGGCAGTTACCACGCCAAGCCGGTCACCGTCGCCATCGAAGGCAAGCCCCAGGGCCGCCGCCTCGTCCTTGACGACTTCGATCAGATCTTTCAGATTCTCCGGGTCGGCCGGGTCAGGGTGGTGGTTGGGGAAGTCGCCGTCCACGTTGCAGTAAAGGGGCACGACTTCACAACCCAGTTCCGCGATCAACTTCGGGGCCAGATGGCCTGCAACGCCATTGCCGCAGTCGATAACGACCTTGCACGGTTGAGCGACCACCACACTTTCGAGCACCCGGTCCAGGTAATGGTCGTTGAGGTCGATTTGTTCGATCTCGCCGTCGCCTTCGCTGAGTTGGTTCTCTTCGATTCGCAATCGAATCCCCTGGATTCGATCTTCGGCCAGTGTCTCACCGGCGATCACCATCTTCAGGCCGTTGTATTCCGGCGGATTATGGCTGCCGGTGATCATGATGCCGGTGCCGGTATCCAATGCGTGGGTCGCGAAGTACAGGAGCGGCGTAGGGACTTCGCCGATGTCGATGACATCGGCGCCACCTTCGGTCAGGCCGCGAACCAGGGCATCGCGCAGGGTTTCGGAAGAGTGCCGTCCATCGCGCCCAACGGCAACGCGGTCCCGATCGCACGACCGGGCTTCTGCCGCAAATGCGCGACCGATCCAGTAGACCACTTCATCGGTGAGATTCTCGGTGGTGATGCCGCGAATGTCATAGGCGCGGAAAATACTGGCAGCAAGCTTGAGCCCCATCTCGACCGGCCCGACATTTTCGCTGACCTCGATGCCGAAATTCTCCCGGGCATCGTCCGCCACATTGACTTCCAGAAAGCTGTCGTCTTCGTTGTCGAGAAGATCGTCGGATTCCCTGGTGTTATCCTGGCCTTTGATGTTCGTTGCTTCATCTTCATCTTCATCTTCAGCGAGGAGATCGGCTGGGTCGCCAGACCCGGTACCCGTCTTCTGCTCAGGCGCAGCCGCTTTCCGGCTACCACCGAACTGGGCGACGTTGGATGCTAACTGCTGAAACAACACCAGCTGGTAACGGTCCAGAGAGGGTCCGCGACCGCGTAACAGTTGGCTGATGTAACTCGACAGGGTATCGGCGTCTTTCTGCAGTTTTCGTGACAAGGAAGAGAATGCGAAAGAAATTCCAGCCAGGAAGAATCCCATCATTACGGCCAGCGCAGTGAGGAGATCGGTCAGACGGCTGATGGGTGTAAGTGCCTGGTAGTTGGGAACGAATTCAAGCGTCCATTGAGGGGCGATCAGCGGAGTTCTGATGATGTCTGCGCTTGAGCCCGGCACTCCGAACGAAAAAACTTCGGTTGGCGCTGACCCGGCGATGACCTGAGATATCCTGACCTGTCCCAGGTTGCCGTCCATATGGGTCAGCGGATCAAAAAACAGACCCTTTCTATCGAAAGCCACGAACAGGACACCGCGAACCAGCCCGTCGTGTTCGATGGGGTGTGCGACAAATACCAGGTTTTCCTGTGCGAGAGAAATCTCCGGCCCGACGAAGGGTTCCTTTTCGGCTCGGAGAATCAGATTCAGCGCCGCGAAGGAAATCGGCACGATACCGTTGTCGTCTTTTTGCGCCTTGCCTCTGGGGAATATCTGGATGCGTCGCGCGTAACCGCTTTGAGCGGTCAGTGCGACGCTGAGCCGCTCCATCTCGTCTGGATCGTTGCTGATGACTGCGGCGACCGTCTCCCTGGCGTTGGCCAGGGCATCGACACGGGTTCTGATTTCCTGAATCTGGCCGTTGAAGTAGCCGGCATAGGCGTTCGAGGTGAGCGCCATCTGCTGGTGCAGATAGGCACTGTTGCTGGACTCGACGAGCTGCCACCAGAGTAAACCGGCCATGGTGAGCATGCCGATCACCGAGACCCCGATTGCAAGCAGCGCATGATTCCACAGGGCATTCCCGGCAGAGCGCCTGGACTTCCTTTTCGGGGTCCTCAGCTGCGCGTCTTTCGATTGTTCATTGTCCATGTGGTCTGTCCCTAGCACATCATTTTTTGTCGGCTGCGCGAACAGCCGCAACCCCCGTCGTTCCTCGGAGCTGCGCCTCGGCATCGGTGATGCCTGCGGTATGTTAGTTCGGGCTGGATTGACTGGCTAGGCTAATTTGCCACGTTTTCGGGGTTGGTGTTCGCTAACTGGCGCACAAAAAGCGCAGTCACCTGATCGAGCACCGAGCGGGCCAGGGAACTTTTGCTCTGTTTTGCCAGCTGCATCTCACCCTGAGCCCAGATCAACGTTGCCGCGTTGTCATCGCTTTCGAATCCGATGTCGGGTCGCGAGACGTCGTTGACCACAATGGCATCCAGCCCTTTGCGACGGAGCTTGCTCCGGGCATGAGCAAGAGCATCGTGAGTCTCCGCCGCAAAACCCACCACCACCGGGGCGTTCGGCAGCGCCGCGATGCTGGCCACAATGTCGGGATTCTCGACCAGATCGAGCCGCAGCCCGCCGGATTCCTTTTTGATCTTCTGTTGCGAAGCGGCT